>DAINCT010000486.1:0-3556 GCA_036732245.1 Chloroflexota bacterium
CCACCGTAAAGGTCCCGAAATGGAAGACCGAAGCCGCGAGCGCCGCGTCGGCCCGGCCTTCCTGCAGAGCCTTGCGGAAGTCATCCAAGCCCCCGGCGCCCCCAGAGGCGATGACGGGAACCGGCGTCTGGGCCGCGAGCGCCGCCAGCAGCTCGATGTCGAACCCAGCCTGTGTGCCGTCCGAATCCATGCTGGTCACCAACAGCTCTCCGGCCCCTCGTTCGACAGTCTCCCGCGCCCACTCCAGGGCGTCCCGGCCTGCGGAAACTCTACCGCCGTGTGAGAAAACTTCCCACCCGCGGCCGTTTCTTTTGGCATCGATCGCCACCACCATGCACTGGCTGCCGAACGCTTCCGCGGCACGCGAAATTAGCTCTGGGTCGGCGAGCGCCGCGGTGTTGATGGAGACCTTGTCCGCACCCGCGAGCAGCACCTGTCCCACGTCTTCCACGGTTCGCACGCCTCCGCCCACAGTAAAAGGAATGAAAACCTTCTCAGAAGTTCGGCGCACCAGCTCCACCAGCGTGTCTCGCTTTTCGACAGAGGCCGTGATATCGAGGAACACCACCTCGTCGGCGCCTTGTCTTTCGTACAGGGCTGCCTGCTCTACGGGGTCGCCGGCATCTCGCAGGTCCACAAAATGCGTTCCTTTCACCACTCGACCATCTTTCACGTCGAGACACGGGATGATCCGCTTAGCTAGCAACGGCTGTCGCCTCCTGCAAGGTGAACATGCCCTCGTAGAGCGCGCGCCCGACGATTACCGCCTCCGCGCCTGCCTGGTGAAGTCTCCGAACGTGCTCCAGCGACGCCACGCCTCCGGAGGCGATGACCGGCGTCCCCAGCCTGACCAGCGCTGAAAGCGATGCGAAGTTGGGCGACGTTAGCGCTCCATCGCGATCGATATCGGTGTGAAGGAAGCGCCGGACGCCTGTCTCAATCAGGGCCCCGGCAAGGTCGAGAAGGCTCCAGTCACTGGTGCCGACCCAACCCTCGGTCGCGACCACACCGTCCCGCGTATCCAAAGCAACCACCAGCTTGTCGCCAAACCGTTCCGTCAGCTGCTTCACACCGTCCACATTCACGGCGGCAGTGCCTATCACGACGCGTTTCACGCCGGCCGCGATGGCCGCTTCCACCGCTTCCATATCTCGCAACCCACCTCCCAGCTGCACCGGGATCTCAGCCGCTATCCGCTCGACCAGCTCGAGCTGCTTCGGCCTGCCCTGCCGCGCGCCATCAAGATCGACTACGTGGGCCAACTGCGCTCCAGCCTCTCGCCAGCCGCGAGCAATCTCTGTCGGGTCCTCACCGTACACGGTCTCGCGAGCGAAGTCTCCGCGAAGCAGACGAACACATCGTCCAGCCTGGAGATCGATGGCGGGAATGACCAGCATCTCCCTCAGCTTTCGCTCGGCGCTTCCGAGAGCTCGTGCTCGAGCGCGCTGCCCCCTGGCAGCTTCGACACCACCGCGGTCCCCGCGATGGCCGCCGCCAGCGCCGCCAGGAAAGCGATGTGGATGCCGTTGAACAGCGCGTCGTGGATGTGCCGCAGTAGCGCGGGTGGCAGTCTGTTCCTGACATGGATGCTCAGTGCTTGATTGGTCGCGGAGCTGCCGGCGTAGCGCGCCGTGGCGTGGTTGATGATCGCTCCCATGACGGCCAGGCCGACCACCGACCCGAAGGAGCGAACGAACATGACGGTCGCTGTGGCAACGCCCCGCCTCGCCCATGGCACAGAGCTCTGGACGGCGATCAGCATGGGAGCCGAGCACAGGCCGAGCCCGATGCCTATCGCAAACGAATACACGCTGGTTATTACATATGAGCTCGACTCTCCAAGCGTCAATAAGAGGCCGACACCGACGACATCCAACGCCAGGCCCACGACGGCCGTGGACCGATACCCAAATCGGATGGCGAGCTTCCCGGAGAAGGCTCCGGCCAGGGGCCACCCAAAGGACATCGGAGCCAGCGCAACGCCGGCGTGCAGCGCATCGAGACCGAGCACTCCCTGCACGAAGAGCGGTACTTCGAAGCTGACGCTGATCAACACAACGCCGGCGAAGAAGGTCCCGAGGGCGGAAACCGAGATGATCCGCGATCGAAAGAGGTCGAGCGGAAGAGTCGGCTCGTCGGCTCTTTGTTCCTGCCTGAGAAAGAGGCCCATTGCGGCCGCCGTCAGCACCAGCAAGAATCCGCTTTGCGTAGAGACCCAGCTCCACGCCTGCCCACCTTCTATCAGGAAGAGCAGGATCGCGCAGAGCCCGAAGGACAAGAGAGCGGCTCCCGCGATGTCGAGCTTGTGTTGCCGATGCACCGTCTTCTCATGGAGAAACGTGCTGATGAGCACGACGGCGAGGATGCCGAACGGAATGTTCAGATAGAAGATCCAGCGCCAGCCGACGTTGTCCACGAACAATCCGCCGACCAGCGGCCCAATCACCGAGGACACGCCCCACACGCTGCTGAAGACGCCCTGAATTCTCGCGCGTTGCTCCAGGCTGAAGATATCCCCGATGATCGTCATGGTGATCGGCTGCACCGCGCCGGCCCCTAACCCTTGGAGCGCTCTGGCCGCGATGAGGAAGAGCATATTGGGCGCCGCACCCGAGGTAATGGAACCGGCAAGGAAGAGACCAATCCCTACGTAGAGAATCGGCTTCCGACCAAAGAGGTCCGCCAGCTTGCCGTAGATCGGAGTCGTCACGGCGGCGCTGAGCAGATAGACCGCCGGCACCCACGCGTAGAACTTGAAGCCGCCCAGATCTCCGATGATGCTCGGCATCGCGGTGCTGACCACCGTACCGTCGAGCGCAACGAGGAACATCGAGAGCATCAGCCCGGCAACTATCGGTACCGTGCCCGTAGGGAAGGCAGGTACCTGCGTTGCTTCCGCAGCCGCCTGCTCGGGCTCGATTTGCCTCAGTGCTCCACGCGCCATCTCAGTTACACCACCAGGACGCCTGCTCGAGAGTCATACGTCTAGTTTCGCAGGCCAGGCAGCTTTCGAGCGGTGGCCAGACTGAGCTCCGTGCTTTGACGACGGGCTCTCTCTCGTACATTGTTTTCGCCCAGACGGATCTTCCATATCAGGAGTATCCTCGTGGTTAGAGAGCCCGATTGGAAGGAGACCGCTGACCATGGAAGCGCCGCAGCTCGCCTTTACCGAGGAGCAGATCGCCGAGCGCGGTCAGGATAACTGGGAGCACATGCTCTTCGGCACCATCGCGTATCTCAAAGAGCACGAATTGTCCGTAGACCATTGGGCGCACTTTCTCGGCGAGCAGTTCGCCCCGGGATGGGGGCGTGGCTATACCGCTCGCGACATTACCGAGCGCGCCGCGCTCAATGTGGCCTCCGCCGGCGCCACCATTCGCTCCATTGCCGGGGACGCGGACTGGGCCGAATGCGTGGTGGGCGACTGGCCACCCACCGGCAAGCTCGCAAGCGAGCGATTCCACCACTACTTCGGGCTCAGCGCCGCTGACGTGGATCCCTTTTGGGAGATCTTCCGACCAATCGCGGCTCACCTAGGCTTCCGCTACGAGTGGAC
>DAINCT010000487.1:0-3549 GCA_036732245.1 Chloroflexota bacterium
CGGGGGGATGCACGTAGTACGATGATACGGACCGCAACGCTATGCCGGCTGCTGCCGCGCGCGCGGCCGCGATATTGGCGGATACGCTCAGATCCAGACCGACCAGGATGTTGAGTCCACCGTGCCGCTCGCCTACCTGGACTCGGCTGCCGAAGGAGCCGGCGAGCGCCTCGACCAGTGCGTCTCTCCGGGCGCGATACAGCCGCCGCATGCGCCGGATGTGACGCTCGAATGCTCCGGATTGCATAAAAGCAACCAGCGCCAGCTGTTCCAGCATGGGTGCCCCGCTGTCCCACGCCGACTTGGCGGCGATGAAGGGTTGTACGAGCCGGCGTGGCAGTACCAGGAAGCCTATCCGTAGACCGGCGAGCACCGACTTTGAGAACGTCCCCGCGTATACCACCAGATCGCCACGATCGAGACCCTGTAGCGACTCGACGGGGCGTCCTTCGTAACGGAATTCGCTGTCGTAGTCGTCTTCCACAATGACACAGTCGGTTCGTCTGGCCTCGTCGAGCAGGGCCAGTCGACGCGAGAGGGAAAGGGTCGATCCGGTCGGATCCTGGTGGGACGGTGTCACGTGGATCAAGCGAAATGGCCCACGGTTGACCACGTGATCCACGATCAGGCCCTCACGATCCACCGGAAGTCTGGACACGTTTAATCCTCGGGCCTCCAGGGACAAGCGGGCCGCCGGATAACCAGGGTCCTCGACCGCCACGCATTCACCGCTCTCGAGCAACAGTTCTGCCAGGAGATTGAGGCCCTGCTGCGTGCCGTTGACGATGACGATTTGATCCGGGGTACAGTGGACCGCCCGGTGTTTGGCTACGTGCCGCGCGATGGTTTCTCGCAAGATCGGGTGACCAGCGGCCGGAGCATAAAAGAGCGAATCGCGATCGCTATTCAGTGCGTGATCAACGCCGGTTCGCCATGCGTCCCAGGGAAACAAATCCTGAGCCACGCGGTGCGGCCGAAAGTCGTAGCTATAGGACTGGAGCGACACACCCTCGGGAGCGACCTGCGGTCCCGCCTGGACCACGCGACTGCCCCATGCGGAGAGCTGAAAGTCCACGTTCGAAACGTCGAGCCGGCGCATCGCTTTGGCCGCTCGTGGCAGCACATCGTCGGGGAGATTGGGAGCGACATACGTTCCCGAGCCATGCCTACCTTTGATGTAGCCCTCAGCCTGCAACTGGTCATAGGCATCGGCCACGGTGGACCGGGAAAGAGACAGTTGTTCCGCCAGCGCTCGGGTGGCGGGAAGTCGCGCTCCGGCGCGGAGACTCCCATCCAATATCGCGGTGCGGAGCGACTCATAGACCTGCCGGTGCAGCGCGGCCCCCGAGTTCGGATCAATGCCCGGCACGAGGTCCATCGGTCAGGAGCGCTCGCGTACCATATTGACGAAGTACCGGTGGAGACGTGAATCACCAGTAAGTTCAGGGTGAAACGAGGCTACCAGGAGGTTGTCCTGCTGCGCAGCCACGGTGCGCCCGTCTGCCAACGATGCCAGTACGTTGACGCCATCTCCCACCTGCGTGATGAGAGGCGCGCGGATAAAAACGGCATGAAGCGGCTCATCGCCCATCGAAGGCACAAATAGGTCGGTTTCGAAGCTCTCACGCTGACGACCAAAAGCATTGCGCAAGACGGTGATGTTCATGCCGCCAATGGTGGGCTGATCGGTCGCAGCATCTTCGACCCGGTCCGCCAGCAGGATCATGCCGGCGCAGGTGCCGAAAACGGGAAAGCCCGCGCGCACACGTCCTCGCAATGGTTCGAGCAGATCAAAACGGCGCAAGAGCTTCCCGATAGTCGTGCTTTCTCCTCCCGGGATAATGAGACCATCGAGCTGATCCAATTGATCTGCCCGTTTGACGAGGGACGGATTGGCGCCTGACGCAGCCAGCATTGCTTGGTGTTCAGCCACGTCGCCCTGGAGCGCCAGGACGCCAACATTGGTCACTACCAGCCTCGGGCTGCCATGAGTTCGCGCTCGGGAATAGCGTTGATTTCGATGCCTCGCATGGCCTCACCCAGGCCGCGACTAGCGTTCGCCACGATCGCGGCATCCTCGAAATGCGTGGTGGCCTCGACGATGGCCTGCGCCCGTTTCGCCGGGTTATCGCTTTTGAAGACGCCGGAACCGACGAAGATGCCGTCTGCACCGAGCTGCATCATGAGAGCGGCATCGGCCGGTGTGGCGACTCCGCCTGCACAGAAGTTGACCACGGGCAGTCGTCCGTGTTCGTGCACAAACTGGACGAGCTCGTATGGAGCCTGCAAGTTTTTGGCTTCGGCCATGAGCTGTTCGTTCGACAGTGATTGCACATGCCGTATGCCATCGACCACGGCCCGCATGTGTCGCACTGCTTCCACGATATTCCCTGATCCGGCCTCACCCTTTGTTCGTACCATGGCTGCGCCCTCACCGATGCGACGCAGCGCCTCGCCTAGATCGCGCGCACCGCACACATAGGGCACGGTGAAGTCGTGTTTGTAGATGTGGTACTTGTCATCCGCCGGCGTCAACACCTCGCTCTCGTCGATATAGTCGACTCCGAGCGCCTGTAGCACCTGTGCCTCGGCGAAGTGGCCGATTCGACATTTGGCCATGACTGGAATGGTCACCGCGCTTTTGATCTCCTCGATGAGAAGAGGATCGCTCATGCGGGCCACACCGCCGTCGGCGCGTATGTCGGAAGGCACGCGCTCGAGTGCCATGACGGCAACAGCGCCGGCCTCTTCCGCGATCCGGGCATGTTCGGCGGTTACGACGTCCATAATGACGCCGCCCTTGAGCATCTGGGCAAGTCCCGCCTTGGCTCTCCAGGTTCCTGTTTCCACACCAGCCTCCTTTGGTTGCAGATTGCTGGCGGAACTTTACGCTCGCGGCAAAGTGGACCAGCCTTCTGCCGGATTTTAACATGGTTCAGCATGCCACTTGCACCGGGCCAAGGTGGTGTAGTGAGCCCAAACCTCGTTGGCTTTAGTCCCGGTGTAGCGTCGCACCTGGTGGGCGACCTCGGGAGCAGACCCCCAACCGAAGGGTGTCCGCTGGAGGCATGGCCAGGAACCCGGTTGGACAAGTCTGAGCGGTGCCGCGACGTTTGCGTAGCGGCGGGTCGGCCACGGCAGGCGACGCTACAGAGTTCCCGTCTGTTCAGGTGTGGTGGCGCGCCGTCCTGTGCGGTCGTGGTTACGGCGGGCGACGTGCGCGTTGTTACTACGTCGCTTCGGCGGTCGAGACGATCCCTTCTCGGACCGCGTACAGTGCTGCTTGGGTGCGAGACGCGAGCCCGAGTTTCCCCAAAATGTTGCTGACGTGCGTCCGGGCAGTTCGTTCGCTGATGCCGAGGTGGCGCCCGATTTCCTTATTCGTCTCCCCGCGGGCGACCAACACCAAAACCTCCCGCTCGCGGTCGGTCAACGGCTCCACTATATCCTGAGTCTTGGGGGTTCGCAATGACTGCATGAGTCGCTTCGCCACCGCCGGATCGAGATGCACCTCGCCTCGGTGTGCGGCTCGGATGGCAGCGGCGACTT
>DAINCT010000488.1:0-3548 GCA_036732245.1 Chloroflexota bacterium
CTTGCCGCGCGGTGGCGCCGAAGGTCACCACGATGAAAATGACTTCCAGACCCTCGAGGAGTACGCCTTTAAATGACAGGGTGAAGGCGTACCAATCGAGGCCTGCTCGAACGACTTTGCCTTGATGATCACGGGCCGCGGTGGCTTCGCGCTCGTATATCGCCGCCTCGTCGTGGAGTCCCTTATATCCGCTGGCCCGCAAGATTGCTTTGCGCAGCCACTGAAGGCCGAACACGAGCAACAGCGCGCCCACGACCAATCGAAGTGCGTCGATCGGGATGAGCGTCAGTGCCGGACCCAACGCAGCTGTGACTATAGCGAGCACAACGAGAGCAGCGCCGACTCCGACGAGGGTGGAGCGCCAGCCCCGGGTCACACCCGCCGCCAGTACGATGGTCAGCGCCTCGACACCCTCAACTGCGGATGCGAGAAAGCTCGATACCACCAAGAAGACGCCGCTCATATCAGTTCCTCCTCGGGTTGTAGCTTCTCAATAATCCGTTGACATGGCTGTACCGCAGCCCGCTCTTCGTGCTCTATTCTTGCATACCGGTTGGGGGGATTTGCGCCGGCGCCATGCAGAAACGCTCCGTCCGGCGGGAACCATTTCGTGCTACCGAGCCCGGGACATCAGGCTCCGGTTTCGGCATCGACCCGGGACTCATCGTCCGAACGCGTGCGGTGCAGATGCCTATAGAGAAATAACCCGACCAGGATCACGAAGATCACTGCGATCAGCACGTCGTATTTGTGCAGGGTGCTGCCGACGTCGCGCCAGTGTTCGCCCAACTTATATCCGGCAAGGGCCAGGATGAAGCACCAGATCAACGAGCCGAGAAAGGTATAGATCGCGAACTTCCGGACGTCCATACGTGCGATCCCCGCCGGTAGCGAGATAAACGTGCGTACGATGGGCATCAGGCGCGTGAGAAAGATCGTGATATCGCCATGTCGGGCGAAGAATTCATCTGCCCGGTCAGCATCATGATGGGAAATAAGGACGTAGCGCCCGTACCGTAGGAGCAGGGCGCGACCGCCGGTCGCACCGATCCAGTACGCGACCATCGACCCGGCGACGCACCCCAGTGCGCCTGCAAGGGTATCGCCCGCGAGGTTCAATCGATTCTGGAACGCCAGGAAACCGGCGAGCGGCATGATGAGCTCGCTGGGCAGCGGAATGCAACAGCTCTCGATGGCCATCGCCAAAAATATTCCAAGGTAGCCATATGTTGTGAATAGGTTCAGCAAAGTGGTGGACAGGTTGCCTGACATACTTTTTCCTATCTGATGCGACGGTTGGATGTGCCTTCCAGGGGACCCTCCGACTCGTCGACGGTGTGATGTGTATCGTCGGTAGTTTGACCAGCCGAATTTCGGCGCTTCCACACGATATAGGCAATGGCCGCGATCAGGACAGCCCCGACCACTCCCGCCGCTCCTAGAATACGCAGAATGTTGTCCAGCAAGGGCAGATTGTGGCCAAGTGTGTAGCCGAGTAGACCGTAGATTGTTGCCCAGACGATTCCGCCGGCGGCGTTGTATACCAGAAATTTGCTCCAACGCATGCGGTTAATGCCGGCCAGTAGGGCGGCCCAGGCACGCAACACCGCGACGAAGCGCCCAAGAAAAACGGTCTTATCCCCGTGTTTCTCGAAAAAACGCTCGGCGCGTTCGAGGTGTTCCGGCTTCAATCGGACGTATCGGCCATAGCGGAGGACCAACGACCGTCCGCCTGTTCGACCAACCGTGAACCCGAGGTTGTCGCCCACGATCGCCCCGGTCGCCCCGGCGGCAATTACCCAGACGATTGACAGGTGTCCCGTGCCGGCGTACACCGCGGCCGTGACCAGCATGGTCTCACCCGGGAAGGGGATTCCGCTCGACTCGATACCGACGAAAACAGCGACCAAGGGATAGCCGTACGTGTGTAAGAGGTTTGTCAGGCTGCTGGTCGAGATAGAAAACAGGCCCAGGTTGTCAAAGATCTGCATTACGATATGAGCGACCTCGCGCGTGCTCGGCGAAGGGCAACGGGGCATGCCCGTGGGATGGTTCTCGTACGCCAAACACGGAACGACCGACCCACGTGGTGGGAGCACTGGCCACCGCAGAGAATGACGCTATAGTTTACGAGGTATCTACCGGCGCGGTGACTAGCCCCGCTGGTTGGTCTCGCACGGGCGCGGGCAAAGTCTGACAAGATGCTCGGTCCATGGCCCACGAAGTGTGGAGCACGTGGCTAGGCTGACGCGGACCGTCGATCCTGGCCACTGCGGCGATCACGTGGCCGGCCACCATCGAGCGTTCGGAAAGGATCGATGCGTCGCTCCTGGCCACTTCTTCGTGAAGGAGCAATTCTTCGTTCCACGCCATCCCAGGCATCGCTCCGATTCATCGACTCCTGGCGCACTTTGTAGATCCAGGTTTTACTCACCCTGAGTTGTTGCCGAACCGCAGACGGGGCAATTCCCTGGTTCAAAAGGCGCACCGCAATGATGCGTTTTTCTTGCATGGAATCACGGTCGGTTGGCTGCCCCATCTTGCCCATGTACGCCCTCCCAGCCCATTTGTAGATAGACATTTGGACGTACTATACAGCATCTGCGTGCCCTCGTGAGACCCGTCGCTACCCTTGATATTCATTGCGGTTAACGCGACGTGGCAGCACGTACTGGTCATCCGTATGCCGTCGTTGACGTTCCCCACGTTCCCGCTTCCACACGCGCATTGCCTCAACCACAAATGCGCTCGAACTGCTTATAGCGACCCCAAGCTCTATGTACCGCACTGCCGATTCCCTTTCTGTCTGGTCCTTACTGAGAATGTGCGATTGTTCGGCGTAAATGTCCAGTGCCGATGGTCCCGCGGGAGATGGGAATCTCTGAGATACGAAAGGCGGGCGAGGTTCGAGCCAGCGGCCCCGTCTCATGGGCCGTAAACATCTCTCTTTGCACTTTGTCGAGCGGGCAATCCCTCGCTCGTGGGGGGATCGGGCGACGCATCGAACCAGGACCGCGTGGGTATGAAAGGCGTACTTCTATACTTTTGGCCGTAAATGCGGTAGGCTGTGGTCGCTTACAGGGGGAGAGGGCATGAAGCAACATGCAATCCTGGCGCGTGGGACGCCGTGGATACGGTGGCGGACTGCGTGGATACACTTGTCACCGTCCGCCTTTGCGTTATTTGTTCTATACGGATTCCTCCTTCTTTGGGTGTGGTTGGCAATTGACGCCGTTGGCACCAGCTCCGGTCCCAATGGTGCCGACTTCGGTGTGGATTTTTCCCATACCTACGCTGCCGTCCACGTCCTGAGCGCCGGCCACAATCCGTACGACTTCCGCCGTCTTTCCGCGACCCAACATGTCCTATTGTCGACGTACGGACTTTCGGTTCAGCCACCGTCACACGCTGTACTGGTCGGTACCTCAACGTTCTTCCTCTGGATCTTGCGGCCGATCGACGCCTTCCCCTTTCAAGCGATTGCAATCGCATGGATGCTGTTGACATATGTACTGGTTGGATTCGTATTCTGGACGCTCCTTCAGCAC
>DAINCT010000489.1:0-3297 GCA_036732245.1 Chloroflexota bacterium
TGAACATACACAACCCAACGACTTGGTCGCGACCGTCTGCTGCAACGTTCGTTAGCTGGCGCTGCGAAGATCTATGCATCAACGAACTCTTGGATCGGTACTTTGATGTCGCGGCAAATTTGCCGGAGCCGGCTGGGGCACTGTATCACGTAAGGTCACGTCGCCCTAGGCGCGACTGGGCGAATCGCGTCGCCGCCCTTGGTAACCATCTGGTTGCCGTCGAACTCTTTGTATATCAATCCGCTCCGGCGAATCGAATCGGTCGCATCCGACCGCCAGAACTCGATGATCTCGAAATCCCGCTTCTTCCGGGAAGCAGTGTACTGGCTCACGTCGAGCATGAACGCTTCGTATTTCTTCCCCGGACGATCCCCCACCGTGACACTGGACTTTACTCGATGGATAAGGCGCAGATCGACAAGCTCCTCGATCGCAGCCACCTCGCTGTCCGGGAAATCTCTGTCAATCAAGAAAACGTTCGCCTTGGAGACATCCCTCACGAAGGTGCCAACCCGCGCAAACTCGGCCTCCAGAATATCGCTCTCACCCAGCGTGTCGCGGCTGAGTTCCTCCCGCTTCGAAGAATCGTACTCGCCGGCTGCCTCGTTGACGTCCTCGACGCCGATCTTGGGGCCGCGGGCGGTGTCGCCTCGCTCCCGCGCGATGATGATGGACCGCCGCAGGATTCCGAGGAAGTCGCGCGTAACTCCGCCGCTCGCAAGAACGAGACGGTCAAAGGCGCCATCAGTGAGCACGCCGCTTCGAACCACGCCACTCTCATCGAGAAATGTGTCGAGAATCTTGCTGAGAAACCCGCGGGTGTTGCCGTAGCGCTCCAAAGTAAGGTCGAGATCAATTTCACCAATATCGTCGCCGATCTTCGCGCCGATCGGCGGATCACCGTTTATGTACCACTGGGTGCGGTGCCGAATCGTACCGATTTTCACCCAGAGATGGTTTCCCTTGGCAATGCGGTGGAAGTAGTCGATGACTTGCGCCTGGTCGCGCCTCCGGATGTGGTAGAGGTCGTCCAAGAAGAGAAACGCATCGCCGCTCGATAGCGTCGCCATGCGCCGAAACAGCGCTTGGTAGTCGAGAATATGGCGATGCAGGTGATCAAGCTTCCTCGTCGTGTACTTCCCGGTGACCTCTCTACCCGTTTCAGATGTGACGCTGGTGTCGCCGCTGGCGCCGACCCCCGCTCCCGGTACCTTGAGGGATGTCTGCAAGCTGGCAGAGTCCTTGGTAGTGCCCTTGCTTGATTGCGTGTCCTCAACTGCGATCGCATCTTCGCTAAAGAGCAATGCGCGAAGTTCGTTGATCGCTATTCGAAGGTCTGCGGATAGCGATCCGGCGTCCGCCTTGCTGAAGGCCGGCCGCGTCGGTTTGGCACCAAAGAGACGGTCCCAGAAGCTCGACTTGTTAGCCGGAGCGACCGCCGCAGTGTCAAGCCAGGCGGCGAACTCCGAGAACGTCTTGATCAGTATGCTCAATAGGACGTCAGGGTACGCGTGTCCTTTGAACGATTCGAGATCGACGAAAGCAATGGGACGCCGATCGACGGTGAGATCCGAGGTGGCCTTGCGCAGGAGGCTGGACTTGCCGGATCCCCGTCGACCGAAGACCAGGTGATGCTGTCGCGACACGGCGCGGCTGAGCGTGCCGCTCGCCGGTTCCACAAACCGACGCACTCCCTCATCAGTCGATCGTGTCGCCTCCTCAATGAGCCTTTCGAGCGTAGCTACGTCAGTTGAATCGAGGAGCTGATGCGACATGGGCAATCGTTGAAGTCGAAGATGATTATCGGGCCTGCTTTGCCAGGACCTCTGCGCCGAAAGTGCGGCTTGGCCATCCAGGCCAACGTGCGGGCATACATCCAGACATATACGCTAGCGTCCATGCGTGGCGACCGGCAGGGTCTAGCGCGCGTCGACGCAAAGCGCGTGTGTCCGGCCAACGCCCAAGTTGAGCTGCTAGTGAATCACAACAAAGTGGCAGTGAGCGATGCGAGCCGCCACGGTCCAACAGGCCACTCTTCAGCTCCAACGGGTGTTAGGTGGCAAGGTGCCGGTCGCCCCGGGCTCACGCCATCGATGGGATGGCGGTCATGGTTGCGCCGCGGGCTGCCGCTTCTCCGCTCGGGCTTCGTCAATGATACGGAGCATTCTCATCCACCCACAGCCGTGAGGGACCAACACTCCTGGTAGGGCATCGCGCTGTGCCGCTGATGCGTGATTAACGATCACCGCAGCCTCGTCGTCAGAGTAAGCAAGGACCAGTGCAACGCATCTACGAAACTCTTCAGCTGACATCTCATCGCCGCAATCTGTCCACTCCGCTATTGCAAATCTTGCCCGAGTCTCGATGTCACCCGGCATGGTTGTCCTCTGACTTCAGATGGCGTGACGCAGTGCCTTGTCGATTGATCCAAGTACCACGCCGAGCCGAAGGCCTATCAAGACCCGCTGCTCGGGAAACTGCTCAACAGTGATCCCGGCGAGACGCGGTGGTTGGAGGTTTAGCATTGCGTCGATCGAGAACGTGAACAACCCTCCTCCGCTGATGCCGATGACTTTCGGTGATCGCTGAGTTCCCTTCGGTCCAACGACCGCCCGCGCTTTGTAGTCGAGAACGATGTGATGCCGCGGATCTCTCTTAGCCATGCGATGTTGATCCAGGGAGGCGATCGTGGCCAGGTATGAGAGACTCTTCGGAAAAGTCGTCTTCGTTCTGGTGTCTGTCTCGAAACGGTTCAGCGGGTAACCGAGCGCGAAGTACTTCGACCGATTTGGCGGATCGAACCGGGGTTCGTCGTCAACAAGCATCTGCGTTGGCTCAACAAACTGACATCCGTCAAGCTTGTTGACGGCATCGTCGGCGATCCGATGAAACGCAAAATCGTAGACGTCCCGGTCTGCTGAATCATGCGGCATCGTGAACGCCCGGCCAATATCTAACCAGCTTGAGCCCGTGCCTAGATAGTAGCTGCAGTCCGGATACAGGTTGACGACGTGCGCGGCCGTTACGAGGAAAGGGATGTCACGGTACAGAACTAGTACGGCCGACCCCGCTGGAATCAGCTCCATGCCTTCCTCGTCCGGCACAGCGAGTTGGCGCACAAACGGGAGAGTAAGCCGCGCCGCCTCCCTATTCTTTTGTTGAATCAAGTCCCGAACGCTTGCCATTTTAACCCCTGCTTGTCAGCTGCAACGTACCTAGTCGGCGAGCGCAACGATTTCGATCGAGCGAGCTAGTATCCTAGAAAACGCTCCCAGGAGAGTGGTGACCATCCTAAGC
>DAINCT010000489.1:3307-3540 GCA_036732245.1 Chloroflexota bacterium
CGGAGCGAGAGGCGGGAGCGGCGCGAGCGGCGGAAGTTCGGCTAGCGGAGTAAGCGGGCCGCCGTGAGCCCCCCGCGTAAATGCAACTGCGTGACCGGCGTGGTCGCGAATGAACCCGTTGCTAAAAACCCCTCGGTGTCGCCCGGCGTAATCCACAATCGAGCTGTTTGACACGAACGCCACATGCTGCCCCGCGCGGTTCATCACGCGGTCGTCTCGCACCCATCCAACGG
>DAINCT010000490.1:0-3524 GCA_036732245.1 Chloroflexota bacterium
GAGCAACGGCAAGACCTACACAGCGACCGTGGTGGGCACAGATGCAGCCGACGATCTTGCCGTCATCCACATCAACGCCTCCAACCTGACTCCGGCTACCTTCGCCACTGCCGGCAGTTATCAGGTAGGGCAGGAAGTCCTCGCCATCGGCAACCCGCTCGATCTCAAAGGGAGCGTGACTTCCGGCCTCATTAGCGGCCTGAACCGGGTCGAACAGGAGCAGAACGGCGCCTACCTCAATGCCGCCATCCAGACCTCCGCTCCCATCAACCCCGGCAACTCCGGTGGGGCGTTGGTGACGCTCGACGGAACCGTGGTGGGCATGCCCACGCTGGAGCAGACTAGTTCGTCGGGCGGCGCAGCGACTCAGGATATCGGATTTGCAATCCCAAGTGAGCAAATCGTCTCCATCGCCAATCAGATCGTCGCCACCGGGAAGGTCACTCACACCGGTCGGGCCTATCTTGGAATCTCCCCCAACGATGCCTCCGGCCAGCCGGGCGGCGGATTCTTCCCCGGTCAGCCCACCCCAACCACGTCGGGCGCTCTGGTGAGCCAGATCTCGTCCTCGGGACCGGCGGCCAACGCGGGGGTCCAGCAGGGTGACGTGATCACCAAGGTTAATGGCACGACCATCTCGAACGCGCAGGATCTGATGAACCTTCTGGCCAGCGAGAAGCCCGGGGACAGTATCACTCTCACCCTTGATCGCAACGGCTCGACCCTAACGGTCACGGTGACACTTGGTGAGCTGCCCGCCTCCGGATGATCAGCCGTGTCGTGTAGCCATCCTGCCCAGCTCCTGGTAGCGGCGCGGGAGGGGAGGGCCCAGCGTCCTCCCACCCGGCCGTCTCCCGATTGCACAACATGCTCGCTGTACCCGACCTAGACCTACGAAGTCTCATCATGGCACCCCTCTTTCCCAAGCGCCGTAGAGGCTACTTTTTACACAGCGCGTAAAGATATACTAAACTACATTACTGAACCTCTGTCGTATTCTCTGAGACGCCTGCCTTCGCGACATCCTCCTCCGGAGCCTCAACGTGGAGCTCGATTCGGTGGTTTGGTCGGAAGGACCGAGCGTGATCTCCCTCACCTACCTCCACGACCTCGTGCGCCACGCACGAGAGAAACTCTCGCACGCTCCAAACGACGTGTATGCTGTGTACGATGTTGCAACCATTGTCTGTTTGGTCGCGAGCGCTCTGCGTCGCTATGTAGCGGATCACCGGGACGAGCTCGATTCCTCCCGGCAGCTACGGGTAGCAAGTGCACTGCATGACATCGAGCGGGAGATGCACTGGCTGAAGTTGTGTGGTAGCGGTGCTAATCAGATTGAATTGACTGCCGCCGTCGCGCCTGCTCTGGCAAGCGCCGAGCAGGCGACAGCACTCTTGCGTACCGATGTCTCCGGTGTGTTTATGACAGCGACAGAGACCGAGAGAAGCATCGCTGCCGATGGAATATATTCAGGATTTGCGCGATGACAGCACCCCGTGTCGTGACCACCGAGCATGTCTCAGTCCTCCAGGCACTTGTCTCAGCCTCACCAGACCACTTCTACCTCTATGACCGCGCCGGCCGACACCTGTATGCGAGTCCCGCCGTGGCGCAGACACTCGGCATCGCGCAAGACGACTTCATTGGGAAGACCTGGCAGGAATTGGGTTTCCCACCTGAGGTTACCGAGCGCTTCGATATCGAGCGTGAAACGGTCTTCATTCAGGGCTGCCACTGGCAGGGAGAATTGATCTTTCCGACGGAGTTAGGCCAGCCGAATACCTTACACGACTACGTGCTCAGTCCTGTTCCTGCTGTGGATGGCACCATCGAGGCTGTGCTGGTGGCGGCGCGGAACATCTCCGAGCGAAAGCAGATAGAAGCGGCGTTGCAGTATCAAGCCTTGCATGATGTTTCGACGGGATTGGCCAATCGAGCGTTGCTCGATGATCGGTTGGATCAGAGCCTGCGTACCGCCCACCGCACCGACACGTCACTCGCCTTGCTCTTCCTCGATTTGAACGACTTCAAGTCCGTAAATGACACGGTGGGACATCATGGCGGAGACTTGTTGCTGCAAGAACTAGCCCATCGCTGGAGCCATATGCTCCGTGGATCAGATACCCTGGCCCGGGTTGGAGGCGACGAGTTTGTCATCCTGCTACCTGGAACAGATGGCAGCGGCGCAGATGAGACGGCGCGGCGGCTAAGAGCCGAGATCGACCTGCCCTTCGAGATCGAGGGCCATCGTCTGCACGTCAGCGTGAGTATCGGCATTGCCCTCCATCGCGGCGGCTGCGGGAATGCGAACGCGCTCCTGCGACAGGCTGATGGTGCTATGTACCAAGCCAAGCGTCAGAAGAGCGGACACAAGACCTCTTCGGAATAACTGGCCAGGAGGCGTCTGTAGTGATCAGGAATGCTCTTTGTTGACTTGGATCGGTTCAAGCACGTCAACGATACGGTGGGACACCAGACAGGAGACATGGTTTTCGCGCAGTCCGCACTCAACAGCGGCTCCACCAAATGCGGGACACTCTGGTCCCTGCTGATTTTGGCATTCAGAGGAAAAGTGTGCACGTATGATCCAAAATAATGGGGCATTTCCGGCGAAATGTGAAGCAAGATTTCGAGTGAATATGTAGGCTTGCACGATGGTTATGTATTGGTCATTTGTTTATTCCAGCGAGAAAATGCTATAGTTGTGACAGCAAGCGAACAGTCCTCATGACGGGAACCATTCTTACCCGGCTCGCAGTGAATAAACTTCGGTGCCGCCTAATGATCCCAACCCGTTATGCATCGGGTTTTGTTGTTATTTATAACAGTCCGTGCTTTTGTCGGTGGATTGTCCGATCTTGCTGAAATGACCATTGGAGGTCATCATGTATCAGACCATTCGTGAGTACAAGACCAGCCCACAGTCCGTTGGAGAAATCCTGACGAAGGACGAGAAGAGCTTTATCCCCTTCATCAAGGATGCACCGGGTTTCCGCGAGTACACCTGCATCGATGCCGGCAACGGCACCGTCACGTCAACGAGCACCTTCTCCAACCAAGCTGACGGCGAGAAGTTCAACACGCTGGCTGTGAACTGGGTCCATGAGAATCTCTCTTCCCAGCTCCCCACGCCCCCGCGCGTCAGTTCCGGTGAAGTGCGTAACCATGTAACGGGGCACGTTCTCGCGTCCTGATATAGGACCGCGGAACCCTCGTTTCACGAAGCCGCCGGCACTACGGTGTCGGCGGCTTTTTCATGCAGGGTGATTCCACCCAGGACCAACTCAGGGCAGGTCCATCCTGCCGGTTCGCAGCCGCCACACGAGGTAACGCTCCACGGCGCTCTTCAAGTAATGCGCCGAGCGACCCGGTAGGCTCTTCGCCCTGTGAAGAGGTCGTACCTGGCCACGCGAGGTGAGCAACAAACCCGCATCTCCGCCATCCAGAATCCGGATATCGAGGCGTTCCGGATTGGGTAAGGGGGCCGAAGCCCCCTCCCCACCGAACCGGACGTGCGGATCTCC
>DAINCT010000491.1:0-3520 GCA_036732245.1 Chloroflexota bacterium
CTCCACGGATTGCTCAGACGAACGGTTAACGGCACAGAATCCCCATCCCCAATCGCTTCTACCACGAGTGGATGCGGCTTCTCGATCTCGTCAAACGGGTCCGGCTGGTCTTTGCGAGTGATCATCTTGATGGCGGCGGGGCGCTGTCAGGTGGGTCGAAGCGATCAAAGGCGATCGAAGAACCCCCGGCAAATGCGTTCCCTAATATGCGACTATCACCCCCCACCCGTCTAGCTGCAACCATGTGGTCCGCAAACCACCTGCCCCGGCGGGTACCGAGATCATCATAGCGGACGCCATTTCCGCTGGAGGAGGAGTGGATGAAGCGACCATTCCCCGCGTAGATCGCGACGTGGCTTATCCGTCCACCCTGCGAAAAGAGCATGAGGTCGCCAACGGCGAGAGAGCGCGTGGACGGCTCGACGGCGACGCCGGACCCGGCCATCTGACGTGAGGTCCGCGGCAGGTCTACGCCCTGTTGGCCGTACACATATTGAACGAACCCGGAGCAATCAAATCCAGACTCCGGGGATGACCCGCCATAGCGATACGGAACGCCGATATACCGCTCTGCGGCCGGCACCACTCTGCGAGCCGCTCCGCTCGCAGAGGTCGTGCTGGTTGGCCAATAAATTCCTCCCCGTCGTGGCGGTCGGGACGCCTCGGGGGGGCTGTCCGCCCCGCGCCGATTCGAATAAACCGACGAACGTTGGCGACCTCCGCCAAAATGGAACGCAATGCCGACCCGATATTCGATTCCGCGGACAAACTGGGAGTCAGCCGGATAGGCGGGCGCCGCCAGGTGTCGCGAACGCGCTTCGCCGTTGACCGAGAGTAGACGCCCCAGCGCTAGCTGGAGACCACCACCGTAGCTCCAGGTGCGGATCGCGTCGGTAAAGCCAGTTGGCTGTGCGCTGCTTTCCATCCCAATTCCGCCAAAGGTATAGGGCATGAAGCCCTCGCCGAGACCCGCATTCACCGGTCCCAGCACCAGATCCGCATCGGTGGCCCAGACAAGACTGGAGGCGCCTTGGCTGAAGCCCGCCTGGGGCGACAGGGAGGAGATGCCGAGCCCGCCGCTCCCGCGAATCCCGACATAGGGAGTACCCACGCTAAGCGAGAGACCGCCGAGAGTACGCGTCACTGGCGCCGAATTGTCGAGCGCTCCAAAGAATTCGACGCCGCCGGCTACCTGGGCGGCGACTCCAACTGGTACCACAAAATACGATAGGACTCCAGAGAGACCTATCAAGCGTCGCAGGTTCATACGCGACTCCACTGAAGAGGTTGGGGCCTATTGAGGCATTAGGAGTACCACCTGTGCCAAATACCTAAGTCGATGTATTGCAACGGCTTGGGCGATCAAGCGCTGGCGGGAACATCTGATTGTCACCTTTCTCGGACAAGTCGGGAGGTCACAGGAACGATCTGACTTGGGAGGGTATGACCAAAGACGCCTGCTTTGCGTGGGAGTTACGCACGCGCGCGCCCGAAACATGAACGCGAGGAGCACGATGCCAAAAATCGAATGGCGATCGATACTAGCGCTGCTCTCTGCGGGGTTGATCGCTTCCAACGGTTCGCTGCGCTCCGCCATCACCACGCCTTCGATCAGCGAGGCGGTCACGACTGCGTCCGCCAACATCGCCGAGGACTTGTCTAGTGGCCCGCACCTCGGCTTCGACACGTTCTCCTATCCTGGCGATGCTGCGATGCTCGCGTGGCAAACGGGCGACAAGCCGTACAAATGGGTGGGTTATTACCTGACGGCACCGTGTCACAGCGATTCCTCGTGGGAAGGAAAGCGCGATACGCTTTCTAACATGGGTTGGGGAATGGCGGTGATTTACGTTGGTCAGCAGACCTGGGGCAGAACTCCCGGTGCGAGGATCGCGGTAACGCGATTCGTGACCAAGCGTGTGCGACAGGTCAGAACTCGGAATGGCAAGCGTGTCGTCAACTACGTCAACAAGCGCGTTCCAGTGCGCGTGATGGTCTCACCGCGAGCCTCTCGCAACACGACGTGTTCGACGCAGTTCGTAAGCGCGTCTCGAGGGACCGCGGATGCAACCGATGCTGTGGCGAAGACTGCGGCCGAGGGATTTGCCAAGGGGACGGTGATTTTTCTCGACATCGAGCGAATGGACGTAGTCCCACAGGCAATGCGGGACTACTACCGCGCCTGGACGAGGCAAGTGATCGAGGATGGGCGTTTTCGACCCGCCTACTACGCGCACAGCTTCAACGCGAATCTGGTTTACGGCGACGTGAAGCAGGTGTTGTCAGGCGCGGGGATTTCCACCGATCCACCGTTCTGGATCTCCGGCGGCGACGGATTCTCCAAGGATAAAGCCCCATCGGATGTCGGGCACGCGTTCGCACAGGTGTGGCAAGGCATTCTCGACGTTGTGGAGACTCACAACGGGGTCAGGCTGCCAATCGACGTCAATGTCGCACAGCTTCCTTCGCCTTCGGAGAGCTATCGCGCCGGAGAATAGCTTGTGCTATTTCACGCGAGTGATAAAGTCCTCGCGCTTTGGCGGGCGAAAAATGAGATCGACGGCAAGCCACGTAGTCTTGGCAAAGGGATAGCAGAACACTGCACCCGCAATCGAGAGCGCGACTCCTCCGTATTGAATCGCATCCCAGGGCGGATTGGGCCAGGTTACCACAACCACGACGAGAAACACACCCGCGAGCAGCGTCTCGACGGCAATGAGGTTGAGCGTATAAGCGCCAATGAAATAGTCGGGCTCGCCCCGCTCTAGAAGAATGCCGCAGTTCGGACAGCGCTCTCTCATTTTGAAGAACTCGTAGAAGAGACCTCCCCGACCGCAGTTGGGGCAGCACAGGAGCAGAGCTCGCCCGAGCAATCTCCACGGAGATTGGTGAGAGATGTTGGGGTGAGACTCGCCCGTCACGGTTAGTGGCCGCGCACGGCGTGAGGCTTGTATGGCTCCTCGAGCGCGCGCACGTGATCTTCCGACAGACTTACATCGAGCGACCGCACCGCGCTCTCCAGATGCTCGAGCTTGGTTGCCCCGACAATCGGCGCCGAAACGCCAGGGCGCTGCAGCAGCCAGGCGAGAGCGACTTCGGAGGGCGAGACGCCGAGCTCATTCGCCACTTTTCTAACCGCCTCTATGACGAGCAGATCGGAAGGCGAATCGTAGAGATCAACGGCGTATGTGTCGCTGTCCGCCCGAGTCGTCCCTGACGATGGAGAGGGTGTAGTGCGGGCGAGCCGGCCCCGCGCGAGCGGCGACCACGGAATTACGCCGACCCCTTCCTCGATGCACAGCGGAATCATCTCACGCTCTTCTTCGCGGTAGACGAGGTTGTAGTGATTCTGCATTGATATGAATCGCGCCCAGCCGCGCCTCTCCGAAACGCTCAACGCGCGAGCCATCTGCCACGCATATCCGGAGCTTGCGCCGATGTAGCGCACTTTCCCCTGAGTAACGAGATGATCGAGCGCGCCGAGCGTCTCCTCAACGGGTACGGTGCTCTTGAAGCGGTG
>DAINCT010000492.1:0-3516 GCA_036732245.1 Chloroflexota bacterium
GGCCTCGAGAGTTCCAGTGCTGTGCGCGGCGATCGGAGTTGGCAGCGTGATGCGGGCCGAGGTGTTTTTCAGAATTGCAGAAAGGGGCGTAACGCGGCGCGCGGTTCCGGGGATCTGCATGCCGAGGGTATCAGTGACTTCCATCGCCTGACCGTTGGCTACGAGCCTCGTGATTTGCATCCCGTCAGTGATCTCGATTGCCGGCGAGAGGCGTGGAACATTGGGCGCAAAGAAATTCTGGTCGAGACGGAGGACCAGAGAACGCATCACTGAGTCGCTATTGTTGTGGATGGTGACTGTCTCGCGTCCGGTCACGACAGACGTCGTCGGGTCCAGGCTGGCGTTGATCTTGTAGTCATTCCAGAGCTGCCAGTAGTTTCGGCCGGGGCGTCCCGTCGAATCCCTTGTGCCCGCGGCGAACGCGCGCTGGATCATGCGCGTCATCGGGATGTCTCGGCGGACCGGACGCTCCGGGATCCTGGATGCTGAAGCCTGCGTGGCGCCTGCTGTCGTCTGCGCACTCAACGGTGCGGCTGTGAGGGCAAGGATTGTGGGGAGGCAAATGGCGCTGAGGAATCGTGCAGTCATCAAAGCTCCTGAAATGGGCGGGCGCGCTCGTCGCAAGCGGCCAAAGGCGAAACTATTTCTCCCTGCGAAAAGTAGTTGGTGGACACCCGTCAGCGTATGATTCGGCAGTGAGCATCAAGGAGAGAAAGATGGACTTCAAGCTCGAGGAAGCTATCCCCGTTCTGGAGCGCACGCCTGCGGTGCTCTCGGCGCTACTCGACGAGCTCCCGGAGACATGGATTCGCGCGCGCGAAAGTCCCGACGCTTGGAGCCCTAGTCAGATCCTCTGTCACCTGATCAATGGCGAGCGCACGGACTGGATTCCGCGGGCGCGAATCATTCTGAAGCAGGAGAGCTATCGCCGGTTCGAGCCGTTTGACCGTTTCGCGGAGCTCGACTCGGATCGGCCGCTACTCGACAGGCTGGAGGAATTCGAGCAGCTGCGCGCGGGCAATGTGGCCACGCTCCGCGGCTGGAATCTCAAGGACAAGGATCTGGACATGACCGGTGAGCATCCTGAGCTGGGAACGGTGAACATGCGCCAGCTGCTCGCGACCTGGGTGGTGCACGATGTGTCGCACATTGCGCAGATCACGCGCACGATGGCGAGGGAGTACACCGCGGCGGTTGGACCATGGACCGAGTATTTTCGGGTGCTTCAGAGGGACGTGCGCCAATGATCGAACACTCTCGCGCTCTTCGCGCGGACCTACTCATTGAAGGGCAGACTTGATGCGATACGTGATGAAGCAGAAGCTCCTGTCCTGGGGCGATGACTTCACAATCAAGGATGAGAGCGGCACCGATGCGTTCTTTGTCGATGGAAAAGCGCTGAGTTTCGGAGACAAGCTGTCGTTTCAGGACATGTCGGGCAAAGAGCTCGTCTACATCGAGCAGAAGCTTCTCAACTGGGGTCCGACCTACGAGCTGTGGCGCGGAGATGAGCAGCTGGCAGTGGTTAAGCGCCAGCTGTTCTCGTTCATCCACCACCGCTTCACCGTCGATGTCCCGGGGCCCGACGACCTCGAAGCCGAGGGGGATTTTCTCGACCACGAGTACACGATTACTCGCGGGGACCACGTCGCGGCCACGGTTTCCAAGCGGTGGTTCAGCTGGACGGACACTTACGGGATAGAAATCGGCGATGGCGAGGATGACGTCCTCATCCTCGCTACCGCCGTCATCGTCGATCTGGTTTGCCACAGCGACGACCGTAATCGTCGCTGAACTAACTGCCTCGGGCGGGCATCAAGGTTCAAGGGTTCATCCGGATTTGGCGGATTTTACTGATTAACCGGATCACTCCGCGTGGCGTTACGGCGCCACTTGGTAGGCCGGGATTTTTTGGGCAATCCGCCCGATCAGTTCAATCCGCCGAATCTGTATAACCTTCAAACCTAGATGCCTGTCGGCCTACATTCGCAATCGAGGATTCGCATGTCTGCTGATTCGAACCCTACAATGCCATCAGACCAGAAGTATCCGTACGCGACTCACCTCGACATCAAGTATCGGCCACTCGAGGTCGTCGATGTTCCCGCGCTCATCGATGCGGTGCGCGACCGCTGGTACAATCAGACGTTGTGCAAGGTCAACGACTCAGTCGTCCGCCTTGGCGTGATGCAGGGCGAGTATCACTGGCACAAGCACGATGATCTGGACGAATTCTTCTACGTGGTTGACGGGGAGTTTCTCATCGATCTGGAGGGTCGCACCGTCGCGTTGCAGCCTCGTCAGGGATTCGTCGTCCCCAAGGGCGTAGTCCACCGCACGCGCGCGCCGGAGAAAACCGTGATCCTGATGGTGGAAGGCGCCGGCATTGTGCCGACGGGAGACTAGCGGGCGGCCAGTCTGAAGTCGTGCTCCAGAACCATGTTGGCGGGCAGCACCACCTTCTCCTGCACCGTGTTCCTTCCCGCCATCCCGACCTTGGCCGTTATTTGCGCGCCGCGGGTGAATCCACACAGCAGATAGGATCCATCGCTGCCGGTGTCGGTTTCGACCGTGCGCTGCTGATTCGTGGCTACCAGCCGTCCATTCTGTTCGACCCACAGGATTTGCCACGTCGCCCACACGTGCGCGTTGGCAACGGGTCTTCCTGTAGCGTCTCTCACATAACCTGCCGCGATTCCCTGGGATTCCGTCGCGGTCTCGTTTTGCCCGCACAGTCTCCTGCGCAGCGTTCCATACGAAGGGACCAGCACGTTCGCCTGGCCACGTGCTCCACTCGGGAGCGTGATCGACTGCACTCTGGTCGCGACGCGGTAGAGCCGAAGCCGCGGATGCTCGAAGACGATCGTGTCGGACAGCGGCCCGTCGATGGCGAGCTCGTAGTGTCCTCCGCCACTGGTGGTCGTCTTGAACCGGCCGCCGCCGGTCGAGACCTGCACTCCTTGTAACGGCGTTCCCGTGGTGCTGTCGTACACGACACCGCTGATGAATGATTGCGGGCCCGCCACCGTCTCGTCGATCGTGGGGATGACGGCGTTTGCATCAGACGCTGGCGCGGCCGTTCCGGCTGGCCGAGATGCTCCGCCGACTTCCTGGTATCCCAGGAGACTGTCCGCCGACGCCATCTGCGCGACGCGCGGCATCCTGATGTACCAGCGCGGGACGATCCATTGCCCACCAGGGAGCTGCTGGAACTCGACCCGCCCGGTCGTTCTGGCTATCCGCAGCGGAATCGGAAGATTGACGTAATCAAAATTCAGGGAGCGCAGCGCGTTCGCTTTCGGATCCAGCCAGAGAACCCCCGTTAGCTCGGGCTGAGAACCGACCTTGGCGGGTCTGAACTCGAGTCCGGTCAACCCCGTCTCGGGGCCGTATCCGCGGATTGCGGCGTAGCAGTGGCTCTTGACGAACTGGTCCGATACCAGCGTCGCTGCCTCGGGCGCACGATAGACTTCTCCGCCTGCAACTGCACCGCGACGGGCCGAATCGAGCTGATCC
>DAINCT010000493.1:0-1249 GCA_036732245.1 Chloroflexota bacterium
CGTGTCACGGCACCCAGCGTACGGTTGGTGTCCTCGAGCGCCTGCGCCATTCTCCCGGTATGCAACATCGATCCCAGGAGATCGGCCGCCGTTTGCAGGAGGCTGTGATCCATGGGTAGACGTCGATTCAGCGCCAATGGATCCGCGTCGGCCAGCACCAGAATCCCTTGATGTCCCTGCCCGCGTGGCGCGAGCGCGGTCAGCGGATGGAGCTTCGCCGCGGTGAGCGATGCATTGAGTGCCTCGTCCTGCAGAATCTCCGCCGGCCCGCCCAGCGGCAACGTCTCCGCTCCCGAGGACTGGAAGCCGTGAGTGGCAAGGAGGGTCAGGCGGTTACGTCCCTGGACCGGCACGTAGAGGGCGGCAGCGTCCAGGTGCGCGGCAGCCAGCACTCGGTGCAGGGCTGCTTCCAGCCGCATGCCCGACGCGGCTTCGTCGTCAACGCCGACCGGCAGCGCGGCGAAGTCGCTCACGAGTGTACTGATCGACCGGAGAATTTCCGACTCCTCCGCTCGTCGCGCGGCATCGATGGCGACCGCTACGTTTTCGCTCGCCTCGCCGATGCGTTCCAGATACGTAGCCGCTGAAACATCGACTTTGGTGCGTTTGCCCTTCCGCTCGGCGTAGTTCAGGTAGAGCAAACCGACGATTCGGCTGCCGACCATGAGGGGCAGTGCGACGATCGCGGTAATTTTGTGGCGGCGCACGAACGAGCTTTCCGCCTCTTTCATGGCATCGGCCGTGATCAACGGACGTCGCATGGTGAGCAGCCAGGCGCTGGTGCCATAGCTGCGGGGCGACAGATCATCCGGAGTCTTCCCCTCCGCCTGATCGGACCGGAACCGTTTTAACTGATCGGCGAAGTCTGGTAAAGAGTGGACCAGATCGCTCTCGGGTAAGCCGATCGCCACCGGGGCATAGAAGCTGTCGGTCTCCTCATCGTAGGGATAGAGAGCGACGATATCGGCGTCACTCGTTTCCCGCATGCTCTCCACCGCTGCGCGGAGCGCGGCTGCAAATCCTGTGTGCGTTACATGCTGGGTGGCCTGTGTCACCATGTCCCCCGCCTCCGAAGTTGAGCCGTCAGTGTCTCCTTCACTCACGCTACCACCCTGATGAAATAACGGCAAACGCGCGCCGTCCTGCACGGCCCCGATTCCACCGAGGGAAGTGTCGAATGCAACCGAACCTGGAAATATCCGATTGAGATGCGTGGTGATTCCGGTGGAAAAGAGAAGTCGTCGGCGGG
>DAINCT010000493.1:1259-3513 GCA_036732245.1 Chloroflexota bacterium
CGCCAGCTTCCGGCGGCGCCCGCCGACGACTTTGGGGACCGTAGTAGCGGGATTATTTCACCGAAGTGCTCGCCGACACCCAGGCGCCCCAATTCTGGACGTGGTCGCTGGCGCGTAGTCGGAAGGAGTATCGAGTACCGCGGTGCGTAGCGTGGAAGTTGAGTGCGCGACTCGTCGTAGCGGCCAGAAGTGTCTTCCAGGGGCTGCCGTTTGCCCGCTCCTGCAGCTCGAACGCGGCTACCCCCGAACCCGGTTGGGGATCGGTGGCCGACCAACCGAGCTTTATGGTGCTTGAAGCGTGCCCTGGAGCGGACAGGTGGGCTATCGGGCCAACGGTGTCGAGGAACTCTGCCTTATACGATAGTTGACCCTTCCCGAGGTTCGCCGGCGCGTCGCAGGTGGTCATGAAACGGAAGAGGTTACCTTCGTTTGTTATGAACGTGGCGAAGCAGTTCGGATTGGTGGTCTCGAGTGAGCCAACCGCCGTCAATTGTCCCAGCGCCCCGGTGAAGAGGAACGGCACGTTACCATCGGTACCGCCGGACCCGTGGCAATACCCCAAGCTGCCACGAACGTACGATATCCCGACACGACCGGCGCTGGCGACGATCGAAAGCCCAAACTTCGGGCAATCCTGCGGGTCGGCAGGCGATACTCGCGCTGCGGCGCTCCAGGTGCCACCCGTACTACGCGACGTCAGGAGAACATCGTCGGTCGTGGTGTCCACATGATGCACGTACGTAATATACGCAGTGCCGTTGCTGGCCGCGATGCCATAGAACGTGCGGAGGGCCGTGCCGACGGAGTCGGGAACGTTGGCGCCCTGCGTGATTTGAGTGGGCTCTGACCACGAGCCCGAGAGAGTATCGGAGTACCACAGGTCGTTATTGGCCGCTGCCACCAGGTACACATGGCCGGCCTCGTCAAGTGCCAGCTTCGGAGTGGCAAATTCCAGGATGGTGGGGTCATTGACGCAGCTGGTGATGTTCGTGGGGGCAGACCACGTGGCTCCATCGTACGCCACCACCTGGACATCCCCGGCCGTGCCTTTGGAGTCGTCGCACGGACCGGGAGTTTCGGCTGATATGAAGGCCGCGTACGCTTTCCCATTGCCGGCCACGATATACGGTTGTCCTACGAGTGAGCCCGCGGTGACCGCGTCCACGGGGCCGCTCCACTGGCCGGATGGATCGCGCATCCATACACCGAGCGCATCTACATCCGAGGTCTTCTGATAGACCCACGTGGCATAGAGGCGACCGGTGCTCGCGTCCACGGCGAGCGAAATGAACTCCCGTGAGTACGTATCCACCGGACCCTGAGACGACATGAGCTGAGTCGTCCAGGTGCCGGACTCGTTCGTGCTAAAGAACACCGACGTCCGTGCCAGCGTATCGTTTGCCTGTACGGACAACGCGTAGGCGTGGTTCTTGTATGCAGCCAGGACGGGATTCAGGTGATCAAAGGACGCGTCGGATGCCTGTTGGGTCGGGAGCCAGAAGGCACCGCTGGCATGGGCACTCTGGGACGGTAGAAATGAGAGGAAGAGACTCGCGATGACGCAGCTCACGAGCAGGACGTGTCTCGCGATGCCAGTTCCGGCATGGCCGTCGGTTGGCCTTTCATGGTGGGATCGTAGCGTGTGGCGCGTATTCATCTATGGGGTCCTTTCGATTCTGAGAACATGGACTGGCGCTAGCGTGTACGCTTCATGCGCCCATCCACGATGACGCCGAGGCGGATCATGTCTGACACTCGGATCGGCTTGTTGGACTGAACCACGATGATGGCCCGATACAGCCCGCGGGTGAACTTCAGGGCGAGGGAATAGACGGGAGGTTGAGGAGTCTTCGGTCCGGTTGCATCAAGAATGAAGGCCTGCTCACCCACACCGTGCACCGTTGTCATCTTTCCGGTGATGGCGCCCACCAGTTTGTACTCTGTGACCTCGATTTGCTGGTTGCACGTGGGGCCGCCGGCGCTTTTGTAGGTGTACACGTCGCTGATCACCGTGAGAACACCCTTCGTGCGGAGCGGTCCACTGAAGTTGGCGGTGTAGTCGGTCGCAGGTGGGGTGGAGGTGCACGCGCCCATGGCACTTGGCTTGCTGTAACGTGCCGGCCCGGTGGAGATGTTGGTGCCCAGCACATGGAGCACATCGGCCAGCCGCAGGGAAACGGACTTCGCATTTGCGGCTCGAGCCGGTGCGCTTGAAGGGACCGCGAGGGTAACGGAAGGAGGCACCATCGCCGCG
>DAINCT010000494.1:0-3493 GCA_036732245.1 Chloroflexota bacterium
CTACATCCGCGCGTTGGCGCGGGATATCGGAATCAGCCTTGGCGTGGGAGGGTATTTGCACGCGTTACGGCGCACCAACAGTGGCACCTTCAGCGTTGAACGATGCGTCACGATGGCCTCGTTGAGTCGAGCGGATAGCTTGGCTCCGTGCATGCAACCGCTCGATCGGGCAGTCCTGCATCTGCCGGCGGTGGTCCTGGCCCAGGACCAGGTTGATGCAGTGCGCATGGGCCAACCGGTATTGCTGGGAGCTCCGGCGGCCAAGACGGTACGATTGTACGATCCATCTGGAATATTGGTTGGGCTCGGCAGCGCAGACGGACAGAATGTCAGGCCGTTTCGGGTTTTCGGGGGAGCAGAAGCAGTCGATGCATGTCGTCAATCAGGTTGAGCAGCTCGAACGAGGTCAGCCGACCGTTCTGACCATAGGCGCGTTTGACGGAGTTCACCGGGGGCACCAGTATCTCATTCGACAGGTAGTCAACCGTGCCCGATCGATGGACGCCGCCTCGATGGTGTTGACGTTCGATCCACGTCCCCAGGTGATACTTCGCCCGGACAACTACCAATTGACGGATAGCGTGGCAAAAGAACGCATCATCTCGGCCCTGGGTGTTGACACGCTGGTCGTCATGCCGTTTTCGCAGGAGACGACACAGATCCCGGCGGGTCAGTTCCTTGTGTCGATCCTCGATCACGTCAATGTAACTGAGATCTGGCTCGGCGCCGATTTCGCATTCGGACATAAGCGCGGCGGTGACGTCGATTTCTTGATTCGGGCCGGTCAAAACAGCGGCTTTGCGGTCCACGTCGTCGCCCGGCAAGGGTTGGCGGGTGGGGCCGTGAGCAGCACCCGCGCCCGAGAACTGGTGGCAGAGGGCAAGGTGGCGGAGGCCGCCGTGCTGCTGGGACATTACCCCTCGATGCGTGGACAGGTCGTGCGCGGCGCCGGGCGGGGCAAGGATTTAGGTTTTCCCACTGCGAATGTCGATCCGGTGCCGTTTCAACTGGTGCCGGGAATAGGGGTCTATGCCGGGTACCTGCGAGCCGATTCCGGCAGCCACCAGGCCGCCATCAGTGTTGGCTATAACGTGGTATTCGGCGGCCAGGACATCGTAGTGGAAGCGCACGTGCTCGACTTTGACGGGGATCTGCGCGGGATCGACGTTGCCCTTGACTTCGTGGTGCGCTTGCGTGGAGAACAGAACTTCGAACGAGTCGAAGACCTGGTAGCGCAGATGCATCTGGATGTCGCCCAGGTGCGTTCTATCCTGGCCGAAAGCGAGGAGCCGGGCGAGATTATGCTCACGCCTTGAAAATTAAGCCTGCGCTTCGAGTTCCTGACTCTTCGGCCGCGTCAAGTGGCGCAGCGCGATTTCCGCTGCCGACTGCTCGGCGCCACGTTTGCTGCGATCGTGTCCGCGACCCAGGACTTCGTCGCCGATTCGCACTTCGATGGTGAAAGCTTTTGCGTGGTCGGGCCCGGACTCCTCAATTAGGTGGTAGCTGGGGGTTTGCTGCATCTGGGCCTGCACCAATTCCTGCAGCACTGATTTCGCATTTCGGTGCAGACGCCCCTCCACCACGGTAGCCAGTTCCGGCTCAACGAAGCGCATCGCGAAGTTTCGGGCCGTCGCGTATCCCGCGTCGATGTAGATCGACCCCAACAGAGCTTCGAATGCGCAAGCGAGGCCGGCAGGCCGGCGGCGGCCCTGGCTCATCTCTTCCCCACGCCCGAGGAAGAGGTAGCGGCCCAGGTCGATTTCCTGCGCAAACCGTGCCAGAGTCTCGGTACGCACGAGTGCGGATCGGAGATTGGTTAGTTCACCCTCTCCCAGCTCCGGAAAGCGGCGAAACAGGTAGTCGGTCGTAAGCAGACCCAACACCGCGTCACCCAAAAACTCCAGGCGTTCATTCGAAGGCCATGCCTGGTTGATTTCGTTCAGATATGAGCGATGGGTGAGGGCCTCGCGCAGCACGGTCGCGTCCGCGAAACGCATTTCGAGGTCGTGTTGCAGAGCGTGAACTCGCTCCCCGTCGCTGAGCGAGGAATGTGACGACGATCTGAGGGGCGGCGATGAGACGGACGCGGGAAGGGTAGAGGCACCGTTTCCCTCAGGATGCGCGGCACGGGGTCCGCCCAGGGCATCTCGAAAAGGAGACGCCAGACGGCGCAGTAGCGAGTTCTTTTTCCGTTCAGGTGCCCCAGACATCATCACTGACAGTGTATCAAGAGCTTACGCGGGAAAGGTGCGGACCTTCGAATCGATTCTCACGGCACGCAAATTGCCTTTATTAAGTTCATTCCCTCTCAACTCCAACGCCAGCTGGAACAGTGTTCACATGATTCGCTCCTGTATGATCGGCACCCTCACCGTGCTGTGCATCGCAATCTGGATAGCCCTCTTGCAAGTAACCCACTTCAGCGCGGTGAGCGTGAGCGCGGGCCTGCTGGGCGGGCTCTTCGTAACGGGAACCGCGCGGTAAGTCGAGTGCCGAGCAGACCTGGATCGAGTACGAAGGATGTGCGAGCGGGAGGGAATGCGGGGCCTTTGGTCCAACGTATTGCTGCCAACGAGCGCTTGTTACAACGCGGCTGCGGCGTACGTTATGACCATGTAGACGCTATCGAGCGTCGGTCGCACCGGATTTTTCCGCCTCAAGGTTTTGGGGGAGGGGCAGACCTGCTCAGTGAAACCGGACTAGCATTCGGCAAGGGAAGCAGGTCTGCCCACACTCTCGTCAGCAACAAACGTGCCGTTGATAAAGAGCCCGTCCTGTCGACTAGGTTTCTCCGAAGATGGGGGACGAGGCGGGCCGACTGTCGCACGTTCCGCGAAGCCACCGCCGGCCATCACCAGCGTCCGCTCGCCATGGTCCGGTGCGCGTTTACGCGACGACCACCTGCTTAAAAACCTCTCCAAAATGGCGTGCACAAAGGGACCGTTGGGTTGACAATGCCAATCGCTCGTGATATGTGGTACACGTAGATAACGCTTGAATAGTGACCGGAACCATGTTTAACGGCTTGAGAGTTTTCCACCACCGCTCGAATCCAAACCCTGAGTCGCCCGTCGACGATCCGACGAACGGACAGGTTGTCGGCGACAACGGAGTGCTACACCCGTTGCCTGGGTGGCCCAGGCATCCGCTCGAGGAACGTCGCACCAAGAAGCGAGACGAGTGCTTTCGTGGCCTTGTGGAGTTAGAAGCCGAACTCCAACACGAGGTCGAGCGCGAGGCCTGACGGCGTTCCAGTGTCACCCCGTACGTGGGTCGGCGGTTGCCTGTCAGGTAGGTGTAACGACTCCCGTCGCAGACCCACGCCGAGGATGGAGATATTCGACAATTGCGACCGTGGTACCCCGGTGAAGAACGCGGACGTCATAGTAGGCTTAAGCCCGGCGATATAGACATAACCTTGCCGGGCCGGTCCGTCTAAATTGAGGTGCGAAATAGCAGCGCATTGTGTGCGCACCCGGCGGATGTAGGG
>DAINCT010000495.1:0-3465 GCA_036732245.1 Chloroflexota bacterium
ACGTTGTCAATCGCGGCCATGATGGATCGACCGGAGAACAGAACCGCCACGCTGACGGCCACGGCACCCGCCCCGACGTAAAACGGAATCTGCGGTGAATACCACTCGGCAAGCTTGCCGGCCAGCCATGGCGCGATGCCTCCACCAGTAAATCGCACGAAGCTGTACGCGGCCGATGCAATAGGGCGTTCAACTGGAGCCGCCTCCATAACGGCGGTCGTCACGAGTGTATTATTCACCCCCAGGAAGGCGCCGGAGACGATGACCCCCACAATCAGCGTCACCTGCGAGGAACTGTTTAGTCCCAGAATCAGCAGATCCAGCGAGATGAGCGCCAACATTGCGTACATCATGCGCAACGTGCCAAAACGGGCGGCCAGTCTTGGTGCGGCAAAGACCGACGTGATCGCCAGCAGCACGCCCCAGCCGAAGTAGACGAAGCCGAGGCCGTGGGCGTCGAGTCCCATCGGAAAGGGGGCGTACGCCAGTAAGGTGAAGAATCCAAAGTTGTAGCAGAGCGAGGTGACGCCCATGGTGAGCAAACTTCGGTGGCGTAACGCGCGAATGGGATCGAGGACCGACGTGTGCCGGGCTGGTTTGGGCAATGAAGGTAGGAGGAAGGTAATCGCAATCAAGGCGATTACCATGAGGCAGGCGACCCCAAAGAACGGTCCACGCCAGCTGATCCCTCCCAGAAAACCGCCCAGCAGCGGACCAACCGAGATGCCGAGACCCAGCGCGGCTTCGTACAGAATGATGGCTTGAGCGGTGCCGCCTGACGACACTCCCACGATCACAGCCAGGGCGGTCGCGATGAAGAGCGCGTTCCCCAGCCCCCATCCCGCCCGGAATCCGATAATCTCGTTGATGCTGCCGGACGCGCCTGCCGCGGCGCTGAAGGCAACGATCAGGCCGAGACCGGTGAGCAAAGTCCATTTAGGGCCAAGGCGGCTCGATACCGCGCCGGTGACCAACATGGCAACACCTGTCACCAGCAGATAGCTGGTGAAAAGCAACTCAACTTGCGCCGGAGTAGCGTTCAACTGTCGTGATATGGCGGGCAAAATCGGGTCGACCAATCCCAGACCCATAAAGGCCACGACGCAGGCAAATGCGACTGCCCAGACTGCCTTTGGCTGCTGAAGCAGCCCTCCTCGCGCCTGGACGCCAGATCCGTGTGTATGTGCTGCCGGCTCGTTAGCCCGTGCTCTCATCTCCGTCCCCTCCCGTTTCTTGCCTGCCCCACTAGCCGGTGGCGCTCTCGGGTTCGTGTCCCACGCGCGTGGCGCGGGCAAGGCCGCCGTATCCCAATACCAGCGCATCAATTTCTTCCCGCGTCATTGCCAACAGAAGATGCACCAGTCGTTCACGCCTGGCCTTGACGAGATGTTCCCGAGCACGCCCGCCCTCGGGTGTGAGCGAAAACACAACCTGTCGACCATCACGAACGTGGCGATGCCGTTGCATCAGTCCCTTTCGTTCCAGCGCATCGACCGCTCGCACCACCGTGGGCGGCGCCAGGTCCAGTTCCGCCGCCAACTGGCGCGTATTGAGCCCCGGGCTGGAGTCGACCGCGTCCAGAATCGCAAATTGCGTGGCGGTCAGGCCGTCCGGCGTGCTCTGTCGCTTGAAGTCCCTGGCTGCCCACCGACTCACGATCGTCCGTTGCGCCAACACCTCGTCTGCGACGGACTCAAGTTGACGTTCCTGCTCATTCATCGCCGGCCTCCGATCGCATCGAGGCAGTATTAGATCGTACTACTACTACATAGTACCACGACGTATTGAAACGATGACTTGGGTGCTCTCGGAAGCGACACTGGGACACTTTATTTTTCCGGTGGCCAGGCGGATGAGCGGTCCTACCGCCAGTGCGCCCACCAGGGTAGCGACGACGAGGGACGCCTCGAAGGCGGTAAAGACTCGAGCCAGCATATCTTGCGGTGCGGATGCCTGTAGGATGGTCGTGCCGCTCACCTGGACGATCACGCTCGCAATTCCCACCACGGCGATCCAGAGGAACGGCGGTGCTCCGGGCGGACTGAGTCCGAGGGCCAGCACGCCGCATGAACTGAGAACCGCCCCGAGGACAAACAAATGTGCGACGCGCCGCCCACGGAGCAGAACTCCGACCAACAGGCTGCCGGCGAAGTTTCCGACGCCGTATACGGCATCGAGCCAGCCAACCCCCTGATCGCCGAAGTGAAAGCTCTGAGTGGAAAGGACCACGGCGAGGGAATAGTATGCACCCGCCAGCAGCGCAAGCCCGGCGGCTGTTACGGTCAAGGCGACGAGCACTCGTTCGTTCTCGCGCAGGACGAAGCGGAAGCCTGCCAGCAGTTCTTCCAGCGTCAGGTTTGCCGGCTCTCCATCGGGCGCCCCGCGGGCCGGCATGCGGGCATAGGAGAGTGCGCCGGTGTGAGCCATTTGCTTTACATTTGCGGAGAACTCTGATTGTGTATGTAGTACGGACACCCAGAGTGGCGGCTACAGGCGGAAGCGCGGCGCTACGAGGAGATGGAGACGTGCAATCGAATGACGAGCAGTACCGACTTCTGGTTGAGACGTCTCCGGATGGCCTTCTTCTTACCGACCTGAGCGGCACCATTCTCATGGCAAACACTGCGGCGGCCAGAATCCATGGTGCTCAGACCGGTGACCAGTTGCTGGGGCGTACGACGTTGAGCCTGTTCGATGACGAGGATCGGGACCACCTTCGAGCCATCATGCAAGAAGCGGTGGATGCGGGACACATTCGGAATGCCGAATTTCGGCTACAAACCGGTAACGACTCCGTCATCGCGGAGTATCTCATCTCCGCCATACAGGACGAGGGGGCAATAACCTCAGGGTTCGTGTACGTCGTGCGGGATATCACCAGTCAAAGACGGCGTGAGGAGCAACTGAAGGACCGGGCGTTGCACGATCCGTTGACCGGGCTGCCCAACAGGATCCTGTTCAACGATCGTCTGACGCAGGCGATTGAAATCGCTCGCCGGACCAAGACCCAGGTGGGTGTGCTGTACATCGATCTCGATTACTTCAAACAGGTCAACGATTCGTTCGGCCACGATCAAGCGGATCTCCTCTTGCAGCAGGTGGCCCGTCGCACGGCCAAAGCGATTCGGGCGTCGGACACCCTGGCTCGACTCGGAGGAGATGAGTTCGCGGTGGTGCTGCCGCACGCAGATGCTGCCGGTGTGCAGGTGACTGCTGAAAAGCTCAAGAGCGAGTTTGGCACTCCTTTTCGAATCGCGGAACACAGCATCACGATGGCAGCAAGTATTGGGATCGCCCTCTTTCCTCTGCACGGAGACGACCCGGCGACCATACTTCGTCGCGCAGACATGGCGATGTACGCCGCTAAGCACGGTGGACGCCGAAACGTAGTCTGGCGCCCCGAGCAGGGCGTGATGCTGGATGAGCACCTCGTCGCCACACACGACTCTGCTGTGCCGGTGATGC
>DAINCT010000496.1:0-3464 GCA_036732245.1 Chloroflexota bacterium
GAGAATGGATCTGTCAGACGCGATCGCAAAACTGCCGGCAGGAGCGCGAAAGGTTTTCGTGCTCCACGACATTGAAGGGTACAAGCACGAGGAGATCGCGGAGCTATGCGGGATCACCTCGGGCGGAAGTAAGGCGCAGCTCCATCGCGCGCGACTTCTTTTGAGAGGGACACTGGAACGATGACGAACTCCGACATGACCTGCGAAGCATTTGACGCCGCGCTCCCCGACTACCTCGAGGGAACGCTGGACGGATCGTTGCGCGCTTCGGTCGAACGGCATCTGAGAGGGTGCGTTCGCTGCGCAGGCCTGGTGAGAGACATCGAGAATATCCGGGACGAAGCGGCGGCGCTTCCCGATCTGGTCCCTTCGCGTGATCTCTGGGCGGGCATCGAGTCGCGGATCGCCGCGCCGGTGATCCGGCTGGCGGCAAGGCCGGAAAGACAGAGACGGCTCGCCCCCACCTGGATGGGAATAGCCGCGGCCGCGCTGATCGTGAGTACCGCGGGTGTCACCTACCTGGTGACCGCGCGCTCATTGCGTCCGGGCGGTGATTCCAGAGCGGCCGTAGGTACCGTCGCGTCGCAAACGCTCGCAACAAACGCTTCCTCTCCGGGCGCGAATACAGTGGCATCAGAATCCGCCGGCGCTGCTGTTCAGCGGAACATACCAGGGCAGTCGGAGGGGGCTCCTCTCGCGCCGAGGCTGACGGAAACTCCGCGATCTGGCGTGCCCGCGACCCTTGCGAGCCGGGATCAGTCCGGTTCTTCGAATTCTGATGCAGTGTACGGGAAGGAGATCGAGATGCTGCAGAACATCGTGAAGCAGAGGAAGACTCAGCTCGACTCCTCGACTGTGGCGGTCATCCAGAAGAATCTCGAGATCATCGATGCTGCCATCAGGCAGAGCAGGGCGGCCCTCGCCAGAGATCCGGCCAGCCGCATGCTCAACCAGCAGCTGACCCATGCGCTCGACAAGAAGGTCGAGCTTCTAAGGACGGCGGTAATGCTGCCGGCAAGCACATAAAATGACAAACCGAAACAACCTTTCGCGGCTCGTCGTCACGACGTTCGCAGTGATGGTTCTTCCCCTTTCCGCAAGGGCACAGGACGACCCAGGCCTGCAGATGCGCGGCCTCACTCGAATAGACACCACTGTGAGACTGGATCGCGGCGGTGCCGTCGATCTTTCACTCATCTCCGGGAAGATCCGCGTCACGGGATGGGACCGCTCCGACGTAAAGATCTCTGCGTCCATCGAGAGCGGCCGGTTGCGCTTCGACGCGAACTCATCGCGGGTCAGCTTGAGTGTGGACGACTCTGACAATGAAGGCCGAAGGGGGCACAGACACAACAACGTTGGTGACGCTCAGTACGTGGTCTCGGTCCCGCGTGGGGCGCGGGTCATCCTGGAAGCCGTATCTGGCGACGTGATGTCAAAAGGTACGCAGGGCGAGATAGAGGCGACGAGCGTAAGCGGCGACGTCGATGTGTCCGATGGGGTGCGCGCGGTCAGCACCGAGTCTGTGTCAGGATCGGTCCACGCCTCCCAGTGCAATGGAAATCTTCGCACTGAGACCGTGAGCGGCGATCTTCGGGCGGAGAACGTGTCCGGCAACGTCCAGGCGAGCTCGGTGAGCGGCAGCATCCGCCTCGTTGGGATCCAGTCGAAAGACGTGCGCACGGAGACCGTGAGCGGCGACATCACATATACCGGGACCATCGAGCCGTCGGGCCGCTACAGCTTCGAGGCACACTCGGGAACGATCAGGCTCAACATTCCCCGTGGCTCCGGCGCTCAGTTCAGCGTCGAGACATTCAGTGGCGACGTCACGGCCGATGTCCCGGTGACTATCCCGCCAGGCAGCAAGAGAAGGGAAGGGCGCATGGAGTTCACGATCGGTGACGGCAGAGCGAGAGTCACCGCCAACACGTTCAGCGGAAGCATTGTGATCAACACCGGTTCGGACTCAACCACCCGGAGAGATGATGAATAGAATGAGATTTTTCGCGGCATTCGCCGTTCTGCTCACGGCACCCGCGCTGGGTGCGCAGCAGCAGTACGGGCGCGATTCGGACACGTGGCGATGGGATGGCCGGGTGGATGCCGGCCGCTGGATGAATGTGTTCAACGTCAACGGCTCAGTGGATTTCGCGCCGAGCCCGGATAACATGGTTCATCTCATTGCTGAGAAGAGGTCAAACGGTCGCGAGATGGACGACATTCACTACGAAGTCGTCCAGGCTGGGGGCAACGTCACTATCTGCGCCATCTGGAACAACAGCTCGCGCTGTGAGGACGGCGGTGTGGAGTCGTTTCACAACGATGGTAACAACCACAACCATTCGAACGTCCAGATCACCGTTCAGGTGCCTCGATCCGTGAGGGTCGGCGCGCATTCGGTGAACGGCGCCGTATCGGTGCGCGACGTGGGCGCTGAGGTCAGAGCCAACACGGTGAACGGTGCTGTGAGAGTTCGCAACGCAACAGGTCCGGTAAAGGCGACGACGGTAAATGGTGGCGTCGATGTGACCACCACCGCTGGTCCTGTCACGGCTGAAACAGTGAACGGAAACGTCGATGCGCGGATGTCGTCGCTACAGGGAGACGACGACATGACGTTCAAGACGGTGAACGGCTCGGTCTCGATCTATGTTCCGGCGCGGTTCGACGCGACGTTCCGCTTCGACACCGTGCACGGCGGGATCGACAGCGACTTCCCGATGACTCTGTCGGGCCGCTGGGGCCCACGCCATGCGTCAGGCACCATCGGAAATGGCGGGCGGGATCTCATTGCGAGCAGCGTGAACGGCAGCATCGAGCTGAGAAAACAGTAGCCTGGCGTCAGACGAGAAAAAGGGGAGCCGACTGGCTCCCCTTTTTTTATGGCGGTACGTTGTGGGTATGTCGGTTCTGGCCAACGATGACGCTTTCAGCCATCACGCACCCAGCTGGTGGGGCAACCGGCTTATGATCTTCACCGAAGGTGCGGCCTTCGCGATCCTCGCTGCAAGCTATTTCTACATTTGGTGGAACTTCGACGCCTGGCCGCCACCCCGCACGCATCTTCCCGATCTCGGCATCCCCTCGATCAATCTTCTCGTGTTAGCCGTGAGCGCGGCGCCATTCTGGAACGCGGCGCGCCTCGCGCAGCGTCACGAACGTCCGGTGGTAGTCGGAGCCTGGCTCACACTAAGCGGTCTTTTCGGGCTAGGCGCAATCGTGTTCCGCGTCTTTGAATTCAAAGCTTTACACACGCGCTTCGATTCCAACGCATACGGCTCCATCACGTGGGCGATTCTTGCCGTCCATCTCGCGCACTTGCTTGCTGGAACTCTCGAGACACTGCTCATCGCACTGGCGATGCTCGTGGGTCCTGTCGAAAAGAAACACTATGCCGACGCGACAGTCGTCGCGGTGTACTGGTACTTCATCGTGATTTCGTGGGTGGCGCTATACATGAT
>DAINCT010000497.1:0-3462 GCA_036732245.1 Chloroflexota bacterium
GCCGGAGCAACCTCAGCATATACCTACTGTTAAAGAGGTTCAAGCGCCCATCGACAGATCGTGCTCGCTGACGATCGAGCACTGGAAGGATGGTCCCCGTGTCTCGTACAAGCGCGACAGTGGCCTCGTTCCCGCGAGACCATGACTGAGTCAGGGCTTCGGCGCATCCGTCAGCGGGCATCGATCGTTCCGTCTGCGGATCGTACACCATCAGATCGAAGGTGCCGGCCAGGTGCTCCACGACCATCATCACTTCGTAGGCAAAGAAGGCGGGGCGAGCGTAGTTAAGGTTGGCGTAGATGGAGGCACCGTCCATTCCAGCCGTTCTCTCGAATGCACGGAGTACGAATCTGGCTTGCACGCCAGTTAACGGATTGGCATAGGTGATTGCCGACTGCGCCGGGTCGGTGAATCTGCAATATGGTTGGGTTTCGAAGTACCCCCGAATCGGAGTCGCGTCGAGGGTTTTTCCGGGATCAGGCTTGAGAACGATATCGAACGACATGTTTACTCCTTCGTATTGGCAAATGATCTGCTGCTGTTGACACGGAAGGTTGCGGTGGACAAGCCGGCGAACGACGACGATCCTCCTTCCATCACGCCGCGTATCGCTGTCGTCTGACGCAGACGCGATCACCGGCGTCTTTGAGCGCAAGATAGATCGCCGTAAGTTCTCGCGCTGCCGCTGCAACCAGGCGTTCGTGGCGGGCTTCGATCGGTGCCCGGTTCACCTCAGGCCATCCCTGGCAACCGCGCCGCGCTAGCACGGGGATGGCAGGCAGAGCAGACGTATTCCCCGGCGCTATTCGTCCATAGTCGGTCATGGCCGGGCGAGCGCCGCTGCCAGCGAAACCCCTCCCCGCATTCCGGACCAGGCCACGATCGAGGACTCTTGCCAGGACTCCTCTGGCTGGGTACGCTTGCGCGCTGGAACGACCAGGCGCGGGAGATAGGAGAACCCGAAGACCCAGGCGATGCGGAGCAGCACGACGGTGAGGATGATGACCAGGGGATGGAGGACCAGGGTACTTGGGCGATAGCTCGCCAGCTTACCCAGGATGCCGTGGAGCTGGAGGCCAATAAGAATGAAAAGAACCCCGTTGAGCAGGAAGTCGACCACCTGCCACATCTCCACGTTCTGGAGGCGAGTGCGGGGTGACATCGCCCTGGGCCGCTGGCGCGCCAGGTAGATGCCACAGGCGACCACCGCCAGGACACCCGAGAGATGTAAGGCATTGGCCGGAAGGTACGCGGCGAAGCCAGTGAGGAGGGAGATGGTGTTTTCGGTAAGGGGATTGTCGAGCCACCGACGGAACCATCTGACGCCCCACCCAACAATGAGACCAACGGCGACGCCGCCGAGACCCGCCATCACCACCTGAATGCCCGCATCAGGCAGGGATATGGAGCCAGAGACGACTGCTGCGAGGGCCGCGCTGTAAATGACGAGGGAAACGGCGTCGTTCAGGAGACTTTCGCCCTCGATGATCGTCAGCAAGCGCGACGGGAGGGGCAGGCGTTCGGCGATGGCCGCAACCCCCACCTCGTCAGTGGGCCCGAGGATAGCGCCCAGGAGGAATGCCATGGGCCAGGTGAACCCGGAGATGAGGTGGTGGGCGACGACGGCGACGGCCACAATTGTCACCAGGACAAGGCCGATGGTCAGCCTGAGGATAGGCCGCAGACTCGAACGCAGGTCACGATAGGAGATATTGAGCGACTCCCAATAAAGCAGGGGCGGCAAGAAGAGGACGAGGACGAGATTCGGTGGAAGGGTGATTGAGGGCACGCCGGGGATGAAGCTCAGGACGAGGCCACCGAGGACGAGCAGAATGGGATAGGCGATCCTCAGCTGCCGGGCGAGACTTGTCAGGACAATGACCGCGAGCAGTAACCCGAAGAGGAGGTCAACGTTTGGCAACACGGTCAGCTCGCGGCCTTCTTTCGGCCGTGAAGTCCATGATGGCGACGTGGTATGGCTCGGTCACAGGTCGTCGACTCCAGGTCCTACCTCGATCGTCATGCGGTCATGCGCCACCACCACCCGCCCTGCGAAGCTCTCTACTACCGTCCGCACGGCGGCATCTAGCTCGGCCTCGATTTCCGGCATGAAGTGGGTCAACACCAATGTGCGGCACCCTGTTTCGCGTGCTATCCGAGTAGTCTCGCTCGGTTTCGTATGCAGGTGGCTGTGCGCGACCTGCCGCTCCGGGACGGCCTGATCGTGAACGAGCACGTCACACCCGTATGCCAGATCGATGAAGCCTTGATCTAGACGTTGAATGTCTCCGGTAAACACGACCGATGCACCGGCATAGTCGATGCGATACGCTACCGAGGGCATCATGCCGTGGGGGACTGCCGCGGACCGGATCGTGAGGGCCTTCTCCTCCAGGACGAGCGTGCGCGTGTCTCCCACCAGGGTGCTGGGCACCTCGCTCGCGTCGATCCCGAATCCGTCGAAGGTGTGCATGTAGCTCCAGGCGCCGTTTCGGCCGAAAAGGAGATCCACAAAGCGTTCACAGCCGGGGTGCATATCTCGCCCCGCCGGTCCGACGACGCGGAGGTGCGTCGTGCGTCCCTGCATATACGCAGCCATCACGACGGGAGCCAGTCCTCCCGTGTGATCGATGTGCGTATGGGTGAGGAACACCATGTCGATCAGGGGTACGTCCACCCTTAGTTCTCCCAGACGGACAAACGTGCCACCGCCGGCATCCACCAGGAGCCGGGGGACGTTATCCAGCCAAACGACGTAGCCGGACGACGCGCGCGTTGGATTGGCGATGGGGCCGCCGCTACCCAGAACCGTGACAGCCAATCGTGTCTCTAAGGTCTTCTCCTGATGCATCGCTTCAACTCCTTGCGTTGTTGTTCTTCAGCGCGCAGTATCTCGACCGGTCGCTGAGTACCACCGTCCTGGAGCCCATACACGGTGCCGACATTGCGATCGCCGCTCGGCAATTGGAAGTCGGTGGCTCTCACTGCTCACCCTCTCCGCTACTCATCGTCTCCGGCGTGCACTCGGTCAGCGTCTTGCTTAAGATAACGCTTGAGTAGTTGATCCCCCAGTCGACTCGCTCCAATGGAGCTACGCCCTGTTGACGACCGATCGGCAGAATCTCTTCAGACGGCTGGCGGTCTTCGCCGGCAGCTTTACTGCAGAGTCCGCGGAGGCAGTCTGCGGCAACGTGCTGGAGGGAATCATCGACCTCGTTGAAGCAAATCTCCTGTTGCCTCCGGATGAAACCGGCGACACGCCACGCTTCTCCATGTTGGCCACAATCCGCGAATACGCTGGGGAGCTGCTTGAGGAGAGCGGCGAAGCTGATCACCAGCAGCAGCGCCACGCGGAGCACTTCACGACTCTTGTCGAGGACTTCGGGAGACGCCTATCTTCGCCCGATGCGTCCACCGCAATGAGCGGGCTGGCCTCACTTCTCATTGAAGGGTGTATTGTTG
>DAINCT010000498.1:0-3460 GCA_036732245.1 Chloroflexota bacterium
TGCAGGCAGCGAGGTGGTGAGCCGGGCGGATGCGGCCATGTATCGGGTCAAAGCCGGCGGTGGCAACGGCGTCTGCTTCATCGACCACGACGAGGATTCTATGCACCAGCCCGGCGTCTGGCCTTCCGGCTGAGACGGAGGGGGTCAGTGCCGGGGGCGTTCACGAATCTCGTCGTATACGCGGGTATAGCTCCGGTAGCGTGACGGCGCAAGGGTGCCCGCCTCCGCCGCGGCACGCACAGCACAGCCGGCTTCGTCTCGGTGCGAACAATCGGAAAATCGACATAGTGGAGCAAGCGGCCGGAACTCGGGGAACAGCCAGGCAAGATCCTCCAGTTCAACCTCGCGAATCGCCAACTCACGCAGTCCAGGCGTGTCGGCCATCCATCCTCCGGTCGACAGTCGGAGCATTTCCGCAGTGGTCGTGGTGTGCCGTCCTTTACCCGTCGACTCACTGATTGCGCCGGTGCGCAGCGTCAATCCCGGCTGCACATCGTTGAGCAACGTAGACTTGCCCACGCCCGAAGGACCAACCATGACGCTGATCTTGCCCGTGAGCGCAGCCCGCAAATCATCGACCCCCTGACGTTGCGTGGCAGAAGTGACGATGACTGTATAACCGGCCGCGAGATACGGCGCTGCCGCGCTCGACGCCTCCTCGTCGGTCGCGAGGTCGATCTTGTTCAATACCACCAGGGCCGGAATCTCTGCTGCCTCGGCAATGAGGACAAATCGATCCAATCGTCCGAGATTGATCTCGGGCTCCTGCAGTGAGTGCACGGCCACCAGCAGATCAAGGTTGGCCGCAATCACATCCAAAAATCGGCCTCCGCCTGCCATGCCTCGCACTAGTTCGTTAGCTCGCTGTAGCACTTCTTGAATAACGCCTGTGCCATCTGCGCGCACTCGAACCCGGACGTGGTCGCCGATCACGACCGCCGTCGTCGCGGTTCGTTCGCCGCGTATGAGCCGCTTGAGAGCGCGGCATATGACTACCCGATCGTCGATCAGAACGCGATGAAATCCCGATTCGGTCCGGATCACCATTCCGTCGACCAGGGTGTCATCCTGCTGGACTGTTATAGTCACCGGCGTTGGCCGTGTCATACGCCCCACAGCGTCACTGGCCGGATCGCCCGACGGCCGAGACAAGCAAACGTAGTGTCAGCTCCCGTACGGTTCAACCGCGTGGTAGGCGCGCATCTGCCCCACGCGATCCGGCTGACGGAACAACCAGACGAGAATCGCTCCGGTGATGAACCCACCAACGTGCGCCCAGTAGGCGACTCCACCGGATGCGGTGTTAGACAGGGAAGCTAAGCCGTCAATAAGTTGCAGGGCAAACCAGAAACCAATCAGAACCCAGGCCGGAAGACGAACGGGTATGAAGATAATCGCGATTGGAATCAGCGTCCGGACTCGACTCGTGGGATACAGCATCAGGTAGGCGGCCAGTACTCCGGCAATGGCGCCGCTGGCACCGAGACCGGGAGCCGCGCCGTTGACGTTAGTCGCAACTTCGAGGGCATTGGCGCCGAGTCCGCACAACAGATAAAAGATGAGATATCGCACGTGACCCATGGAGTTCTCAACGTTGTCGCCAAAGACCCAGAGGTAAATCATGTTGCCCAGGATGTGCAGCCAGCCGGCATGCAAGAACATGGACGTGAATAAGGTAACGGGAAGTGGGTTCGGCGTGCCCGGATATACGGAACACGTTCTGGTGTACTCGCAGGGAACGAGAGAGTAGTGGTAAAAGAACGTGTTGAGCGAACTGCTACCCGTGGCTCCGAGTGACAGCTCGTAAAAGAATACGAGAAAATTGACGACGATCAGGCCGATGTTTACGTATGGGAAAACTCGATCCGGCTCGCTCGGATCGGAGAACGGAATCAATTAGGGCTCTTCCTCATACTCCTGCTCGTCGACCTCTTCCCCCTCTTCGTCATCAAAAGTTTCTTCGACCTGTCGGGTCTCGACGATGAACACTTTGGGCGTGGTGGGAGACTGATCGAGTCGGTACTGCGGATTCCGCTTGAAAGCCCGAATCTCGAAGATTTCGGAGTCCTCGGTGGCCTCGAGCAGGACTTCAGTCGCGGTTTCCACGTCAAGCTCGAAAGCAAGCAAACGCGCGAAGTATTCGCTCAGCGGACCTTCGATCTCGATCGTGTTCATATCGGCACACCAGAAATGCGACGTGATCTCGAGGCCATAGGCATACGATTCGAACTCTGGATCGAGCAGCTGGTCAGCGTTGGCGAAAAGCGCGGCATGGAAGCCGAGTCCGTTCGCCTCATAGAACGCGACGTCGGGTGCGTCTTCCATGGTCGACGTTTCATACGGCGTACGCAGAGCCCCGAAAACCATGGCCGCGGTACGCTCCAGGTCTTCGTGCGTCTTCAGAAAGATGACTACGTCCAACTCGGCGAGCATCGCTTCCTCCACGTCCAATCTCGGCCATTATAGCCAGGGCTCTGGGTGGGGGTGTTTCATCGTGTCTCAGCAGTCGTAGCCCACCAGACAAGGCAAACCTGGGCTCGTACACGAAGTCTTGAGCCACGCCCGTCAGCCAGTACAGTGCGTATGAAGATCACCGCTCACCTGTGTTCCAAGAAAAAAGAGCGCTGAGAATAACTCCTCATGATCCGGCAGGTCTGATCTTTCCTGACGGAATTGACGGATCCATCGCTCTGCGATACAGTAAGAGCCTGCAAGTTTGTGCGTTGAGATCTCGTCCTGCCTAGGAGGTTTCCATGAAATACGGCATCCGTACAGAAGTCCCCGGTCTAACGGTGGATCAGTATTCCAGGATGCACGGAGTCATTGGCCCCAAGTCGCTGAAAGCGCGCGGATTTATTTCCCACGCCGCAGGGCCTACAGCGGATGGATGGTACTTGATCGACGTTTGGGAATCGAAAGACGACCACGATCGGTTTTTTCGGGACGAGGTATTGCCAATGATGCCCGCGGACGGCCCGACTCCCCGTGTTGAGGAATACGAGGTCCACACCTTCGAATCCGCCTAACCTCGATCGGCAACGCGCCGGAAGACATGGTCGACCAGCGTCATAATAGTTAGTACCAGGTTCATCCCACCATTGGCGACGTGCCGAGTTCCGTCGACCATATGCAGGCTGCTGTTTTCTCATACGGCCCCAACATGAACTTGACCGACGAAGCCGGATCACTTTCGACGCGCCACGTCCCCGCCTCGTCGTGCCGAGCTTTGCTTCCCTGGAGTCTTGCTAGCACACCAGTTCTATAATGTGGTATGGCGACGGACGAATATCACGAAGCATTGCTCGACCGCATTCACGTCCTCCAGCGTGAGATCGTGGATCTGTCGCAGCGAGATGCACACGACCTGGCGTATGTCGTGTCGCGAGAGATCCCGGAGGAAGCGGCCCGTATGCTGGTAGCAGAGATGTTACTTGACTACTGGGCGAGGGCGCAGCGCAGA
>DAINCT010000499.1:0-3459 GCA_036732245.1 Chloroflexota bacterium
CCATCCACTCACTGCCGCTCTGCGCGAGTTGATACGGGAGCATCTCGTCGAGCGAGTGTCCGTGCGTCGCCTCACTTCGGAGGGAACGGGAGAAATGGTGGTGGCGGCCCTGGGCAGTACGGAAGCGGACGAAGATTTCGTGCAGTTTGTCCAGCGTCGCACCAAGGGGAATCCCTTTTTCATTCACAGGCTGCTGCAGTCGCTGGGAGATCGCTACCGTCTGATACGACAGGTTGGCGTCGGGGGGATGGGGCGGGTATTCGAGGCGGTCGACACGCGAACGGAGCAGCGCGTGGCCGTGAAGCTCATGTTCGCCCGTACCGAAGCCGACACGCATGCCATCCAGCGCTTTGGGCAGGAAGGTGCGGTGCTCGCTCGCCTCAAGCATCCCAACATCGTCGAAACCTACGGCACATTTCAGGACGAGCATGCCGTCTGCATCGTCATGGAGTTGCTTGGTGGGGAATCACTGGACCACATACTGGAGGGCGAGGTGCAGGATCTCCACCGCACCAAGCACCTGATAGAGCAGGTTGCCGAGGCCTTGCGGTACGCCCACGAACAGGGGATCGTCCACCGTGACATCAAACCGCATAACGTGATGATTTTGCCACACGACCACGTGAAGGTCGCCGACTTTGGGATCGCGCGCTTACTCCGGCCCTTCGACCCTGCCGTCAGCATGACCTTCACCGGAATGACCATGGGGACACCGCTCTATATGGCTCCCGAGCAGATTCGAGGTCAACGCGTCGACGGTCGGGCCGATGTCTACTCGTTGGGAACAGTCATGTATCAGATGGTGACTGGACAACCCCCATTCGCGGGCGATGACCCGATGATGATCGGAATTCGCCACGTGCAGGAAGCCCCGGTGCCGCCTAGCCGGATCAACCCGCGCGTACCGGGTGACTGGGAAGCGGTGATCTTGAGAGCGCTGGCGAAGGAACCCGCCGAGCGATATCCGTCCGCCGCTGCGATGCACATCGCAGTGGCTGCGTTGAGCACGGACTGGTTGTCGGAGCGCGAGGAGATGGTACCTCAAGTGCCACGCTTCAACCAGAGGCTTCTCCTCCGAGATATGGGTCCTCGACTGTTGCCGTCGGCAACGGTTGCGACATGGCGCTGGCTCGTTGCATGCGCGGCCCTTGTTCTAGTCGTTGCGGCGGTCTTCGTGTACATGACAAAGCCCCTGGGCCTTTCAGGCTCGTCGGGACCGTCAGCAGTGCGTTTTGGTGAACTCGAAGGATTGACGGTCGACGGACGCGACAACGTGTATGCCGTTGACATCGCCCGGAGTCGCGTCGACAAGTTGTCTCCTTCGGGTGCGCTCCTCTCCCAATTGGCTATTATCCAGCCGGAGCGGTTCCGTGCCGACGATTATTCGACCGTTGGGCCCGACGGCGCTGTGCTCGATGGTCACGGGGATCTGTACGTCGCCGATTACGGGTATCATGGAATCCAGAAGTTGACCCCGGACGGTAAACTCATCGCCCCCTGGCCCTATCAGATCAATCGAGGCCAGGCCGTCGCCTTTGGCCCCACCGGCCTGGCCCGTGATGCTGGAGGCAACCTCTACGCGGCGGATACCCTCAACAATCGCATTGTGAAGTTTTCCGCATCGGGCACCGTTATTACCATGTGGACTGCGCTTGGTATGCAGGCGGGAGGATTGCAAGGCCCGACCGGAGTCGCAGTTGATTCAAGCGGCAGCGTATACGTGGCCGACACCAGCAACAATCGTATCGTCAAGCTTTCGTCACGCGGGCAGCCACGCAAGTTCTGGGGGAGCACCGGGAGTGGGCCCGGGCAGTTCGAGAGTCCCGCGGGTATGACGTTTGATCCGAGCGGGAACCTGTTAGTGGCCGACACGGACAATCACCGGATCCAGGTCCTGTCGCGCTCTGGTCGCCCTCTGGCCCAATGGGGTAATGCCCAACTCAAATTCAATCAACCCATCGATGTGAAAGAGGACTCGAAGGGTCACGTTTACGTGGCTGATAGCGCCAACAATGTGATCTACAAGCTGTCGCGCAATGGGCGCCTGCTTGCCGTCTGGGGTAAGCCCTTGCAATAGAACGGAACGAGTTCTCTGGACTTATACCTCAGGAATTCGGCCTGCCACGCGGGTGACGATGTGAACGTGAGAGGGGACGGAATAGACATGGAGCTTCTGGCGACCATCCGGCTCTTCGCCCACCAGGTACTCTTCGACCTCCTGCTCGCTCACCCGGCGATCGAGATCGTCCACGGTTATCATGGTCGTGGTTTCCGCCAACGAGTACTCGCCCTTACGTGTCTTCATGTACTCACGTAATTTCATGGCTTCTCCTTCTCGCATCAAGTGACCGTGATCTCAGAGGGATCGGGTTCACCAGTGGCTAAGCGCGTCCAAGGTGGCCAAAGTAAGAGTCGCGCCTACGCCTTCCGCACGGAGAGACAGCCATACACGAGTGCGACTGTGGTCAGAGTATACCTGGCCAGTTGGATACATGGTCTGTTCAATCCCTCATCAAACATTCGAATTGTCGACTAATTATCGACTGCTTCAATGGGATGCGGTCATGAGGCGCCTGAATACAGTAATGGTCGGCCTCCAGATCCTGGTACTCCGGACGTTTCCGCGCTAATCGGGGTCAGCTGGAGACGACGGCTGCGGTGGTGTCTTGAATCATCGAAAACAATGCCTGACTCTGCGCCTGATCCACACACCGCAGCGCGATGTCACCCTCAGGCTCATGCACTCGACTGTCCACACGTTCCATGACGACCCAGTATGAAAAGCCGTCTTTTGGATCGTAGTCGCGCTGAGCTCGGGCGACACGGATGTTGCTTCCCGGGAGTTCGATGTGGAGTCCCTTCTCATTTTCGATCATGACTCGCTGGTCGGTGACGATGCATAGAGCATCCTTGCCTACGATGACCTGCCGGTCAACGGAATGGGTCCTCACCGCGAGGAGGCGCGTGCGATGACATTCCTGCTCCCGTGGTGCTAGGAACCGACCTCGCGTGAATCCGTGATGCCGCCCCAAGAGTCGGCTCCAGAGAAACCGCAGGTTCTGTGGGATGGCGCCATGCTCCGGGATCCTATAGAACCAGGCCGAAGCGCCCACTCCTCCGAGTGGCACCAGGATGAGCCAAATGACGATCTCCATGGGCGCCGATCCTATGAACTGGAGCGTCCGACAGTCTCACAGTAAGCCCACGATGTGGATGTGTCAAGAGGCCCGAGATTGAACCGACACGACGATGCAGACCAGAGATGGGATTCACCATGGAAATACGTCGAGATTCGAACACGACCGCTAAAATAGCCACATGCAATCTCTCTATAACCTGCTCCAGGAGCGCGGCTTCATCTATCAAGTCACCGAAGAAGAGGTGCTGCGGAAGCGGCTCGAACATCCGCTGACGCTGTACTGGGGCTTCGATGCCACCGCCGATAGCCTCCATATCGGC
>DAINCT010000500.1:0-3455 GCA_036732245.1 Chloroflexota bacterium
TCGGGGAGTCGCCAGCACCTTCCTGTCAGAAAGGAGCACGGAAACTCAGGGGCACACCGGCCATGGGCACTTCACAGTCGTATCAGAGCGGCGTAATATGTGTGCAGTCGTACTGTAGCGTGTGAAACGGCGGCCACTATCAAGACGTCTTCGACACCGCGCGTGCCATCGGCGATTGCCGCGGCGCTCGCGCAGATGCCCATGCCGATGGTGGTGGTGCATCTGCCGACCGAGCGCTATGTGCGGACGAATCAAGCTTGGGACAGTCTGTTTGGCGGGCTGACATTCGAACAGATCGTGTCGGAAGATGACCTCGACGATGTCAGAAAACTGCTGAACGCGATTGTCGACCACCGGATCGACGGATATCAGCGCCGCGGCCGATTTCACACCGTGGACGGTCGACAAATTTTGGCGAACCTGAGCTTGCAAAGGCTGAGGATGGCCGACACGCCAGATCTGGCAATCACGGTCATCGTACCGGGGGAGCAGGCCGGCACTGAACTGTCGCCCTGGATCAGTTTTGCCGGTGAACTGGTTGATCTCGCCGTGCTCGCGACGGACCATGACTGGCGCGTTGAGCATGCGAGCAACGATGTCGAGGCTTTGCTCGGCTGCGAACCTGGATCCATCATTGGTGAGGCTCTTCTGGGCATGGTCCATCCCGACGACGCCCTCAAATTCCTGGAAGCGATAAGCGGCACCTTCACGCTGAAGCAAGCGAAGGTCGTGCGCGTGCGTCTCAGGGCACCCACCTCATCCTGGCGGGATCTCGTCTGTTTTGTTACCGCACTGTGTGAGCATAAGCCTCCCCGCCTGGCGGTCTTACTGACGGGTGCTGGATCGGAGCCGACACCTACGGAAGCCAGCCGGACAGAGGAGCTCGAACAGCATCTCTGGCGGATTGCAATGGAAGTCCGCGCCGCCGGACTCGTCCAGGACGTGGGCAACACGCTGCCCGTCGATCGCACGCGCGAATTTACCGAGCTGTCTGGCCGGCAGTGGGAAGTTGTCACCCGACTCGTCGACGGCCAGCGCGTTCCTGAAATTGCTCGCTCCATGTATCTGAGCCCGAGCACGGTGCGCAACCACCTGACAGTCGTTTTCCGTAAGTTTGGCGTTCACTCTCAGCGAGAGCTCGTCGCGCTTCTGACGAACGCTGCGCGCTCGACTTCCTGAAATATTCCCGTCTCGGGATACCCGCTCAGCACGCAGTGATACTCTGCCCATTGTCCGGACCGCAGCGCACATGGAAACATTGATGTGTGCACACATATGCGTGATGGGCGCACATCGGAGGGGGCCATATTGTGTAGCGCATGAAGGTGGTTGATGTTCGGACGAATCGAAACAGTCTGTATCAAGCTTGGGATGGAGCAGGAGTTCCTCCACAGCTTCAGGAATCAGGGAGTCCCGACGATGATGGCGCTCGGTTGCGTCCAGGTCGATGTCTTCCTGGATAGCTGGAATAAACATGCCCTGGTTACCACCCTCTGGCCCACGCGCGAGTCCGCCGAGACGGCTCCCCGGTCGGCTCAGTGGCAAGAGTTGAGCGCGCGGCTCGCCGAGACCCTGGAGAGCGAGTCAAGCGTCCGGATTATGTATCACGCATTTACCGGCTGAGATGTGGCCAGGCGAACGGACGACGACCGTAAGGTCAGATCGCGGGCCGATACGAAGGGTTTACACCCGCGCACGGGAACGGTGCCTGCTCCCGTGCGGAATAATCACCTGCTGAGCCTCGTTAGGCAGGTGCTACGAAAGCAACGGAGCCGAAGAGCACTTCTCGGCGGTAGCCATCCGACAGAGGATTAGCCCGCGTGTGAGAGTTGCTCGGCTTGTGGTTGCCTTGCCAGGCCGGGGTACGTCTCACCCGTGAGCTCGATCTGAATGCCCTGCTCTTCCAACCAGCGCTCGGCGTCCATCGCGGCTTTGGCTCCCTCACCGGCAGCCGTCACGGCCTGGCGATAACGGTGGTCCCGCACATCGCCGGCCACGAAGATGCCGTCGATCGCCGTGGCCGTGGTCTCTCCGTCCACGGCGAGTGCATAGCCTCGCTCGTCCAGCGGCAATTGTCCCTTGAAGATGTCGGTGTTCGGATGGTGGCCGATGGCGACGAAGACCGCGTCCGTCGGGAACTCATCCACCGCTCCGGTCCGGACGTTTCGAATCTTCAGTCCGGTCACCTTTGAGACCTTCGTCTCCGGGTCCGTGCTTCCGAGCACTTCGTCGACGACGGTATCCAGAATGAAGCGGATCTTGGGATTGGCACGCGCGCGATGCTGCATCGCCTTGCTGGCGCGGAGAGCATCACGACGGTGGATGACGGTCAGCTCGCTGCCGAAGCGCGACAGGAAGATGGCTTCCTCCATCGCGACATCCCCGCCGCCGATCACGACGATACGCCGGCCGCGGAAGAAGAAGCCGTCGCACGTAGCGCAACTCGACACGCCGTACCCGCGGAACTCGTCTTCACCGGTCACGTCGAGCCATTTGGCGGCCGCACCGGTAGCGATAATCACCGACTCCGCGTGCTCGACTTCGTCCTCCGAGGTGACGGTGAACGGACGCTGCGAGAAGTCGACGGAGGTGACATCACGATCGCGCATTTCGGCGCCGAAGCGCTCGGCCTGCGCGCGCATGTCCGCCATCAGGGCCGGACCCATGATGCCGTCGGAAAAACCGGGATAGTTTTCGACGTCCGAGGTCAGCATAAGCTGTCCCCCGTGCTGGTAGCCCGCGTAGACCAGCGGCTGAAGGTTGGCGCGCGCCGCGTACAGTGCGGCCGTGTAACCGGACGGGCCGGAACCGATGATGATTACGTTACGGCGCGGGGTGTTGGAATGATCGATTGACATAGTAGTGAGCCGCCCCTGAGCCGGCTGAAGTGAACGTAGGGACGCTCTCGTTCGTGACAGTTCATCCCTAAACTAATATCTCCCCCATTATGCGTCCAATGGGAGTGTCATGACAAGTTTTCTTTCCCGAGAATAAGTTGACCTTTGCACCGATTACGGCTATGTATCAATGGACAATATCACAGGAGGTTCATCATGTGGGCACAGATTATCAAGGCACGGCTGAAACCCGGAGCGGAAGCTGAAATGCAACAGCTCATGGACGAGATCGAAGCGGCGAGTCAACGGTCTCCCTTTGTCGGCAGCACGGTTCTGCAGAATCAGGATGATCCTGCCGAGTACTACAACGTGGTCCTCTTCGAAAGCGAAGAGGCGGCTCGCTCCAACGAGAATACGCCGGAGCAGCAGGACCGCGTGCGACGGATCCAGGCCCTGTACGACGGACCACCCGAGTTCGTGAATTGCAATGTTGTGCACGAGACGGTCCGCTAACCGAGAGCGCGTACGGAGCCGGTGCCAGGCACCGGCTCCCGGTGGAACGCCCCGTTACGCCGGAGCGCTGTCGCAAAACTCCCGGAGAACTCGCACGACGAGTTT
>DAINCT010000501.1:0-3439 GCA_036732245.1 Chloroflexota bacterium
CGCCTTACGAAAGATGTCGTGCTATGCTGTTCGCTCTTCCACCTCCGACTTCCAACTTACGACCCCCGCTTTGGGCCGGCATGGGCCTCCCTAGTGACACGTGCCGCTACCTGACGGTGCGCCGGTTATCTACTGACCCGCGGTAACCCGGAGGTCCCTCGAATGCGTTCCTATCACCCGAAACGTTTCGGTCAATACACATCATCCTAACTGTGCGTTTCTTGAGATACAAAACTGTGGCTACTGTGCCAGTGGCCAGGTTCGTTCGTAGTCGCGCGGAGGCGCGGTCGACAACCGCTGCGTGAGGGATGGGACGACCAGCCGTTGTACCAACTGGACGGATCTGTGCTCGATGCGCTGCAGGAGGAGCTCGGCCGCTTCCTCGCCGAGGCGTCGATTGGGTTGGTTCACGGCGGTGAGCGGTGGATCAGCCCCCTCCACCAGCGCGCCATCGTCGAAGACGACGACTGAGAGATCCTCCGGGACGTCGAGGGCCAGGCTCCGGGCCGTCTTTACGGCCGCCAACGCCAGAAAGTCGCCAGAGGCGAAAACAGCGGTAGGACGATCGGAAGTGGACAGCAATTGCGTCATCACGGCGGCGGCCATCGGAGCGGTCAGCCCTTCATGCACCAGCCGCGCGTCGTACCCGATACCCGCGCGCGAGAGGGCATCCCGATAGCCGCGCAGGCGGAATGATGAGAAGCTGAATTTGGTCGACACGCCCAGGTATGCGACGCGGCGGTGGCCGAGTTGGACCAGGTGTTCCACGGCCTGGCGCACTCCGGCCGCGCCGTCGACGTCGATGAAGGAATAGTCCTGCGGTCCCATGGTGCGTCCGAACGCTACGAACGGGAGATCATGTTGACGAAGGTATTCGATGCGGGGGTCGGCCTGCTGAACGTCACACAGCAGCAAACCATCAACCCGGCGCCCGCGAGCCAGGCGCTTGAAGCCCTGGTTCTCGCCCTCGGAGGTGGAAACGGCGGAGAGGAGTAGATCTGTACCGAACTGGGCGCAGGCCGATGCGGCGCCGCCAATGAAGTCAAGCCAGAATGCATCATAGGCGCGGTGCAGAATAGGCGGTATGAGGAGACCGATCGCATCGGCCCGGCTATTCTGCAGGCTACGCGCCACAGCGTTCGGATGGTAATCAAGCCGGAGAGCGACTTCGTGAACCAGCGTCCTGGTCTGGATCGAAACATCGTCGTGGTCATTGAGCGCGCGGGATACCGTTGTAACCGACAACCCGACCTCGCGTGCGATGTCCTTCATCGTTACCATGGTTTGGGGCAATTGCTTCGCCATAAGCCTCGAGATCTCCGAGTGAACGAGTCGCTTGCCCGGCGGTATCCGAAACGTTTCGGGTAGCTGTATCATACTGTCGGGCAATGTTCGTGTCAAGCGCCGTCGCGGCACACACCCGAGCCGCTCTGTTGCTCGCCATCCTCGGCACGTGGACTCAGTGCGGGTCCGTTCATGTCATTATGAAAGACAAGTGTCGGACGAGGAGCGCGTTTGAATTCTCCCGAATCGTTTTGGATATCGAAGTCTGAGCGCCTGGCCGATCCGTATCTCACGCCGGGAGACCGTGCCTGCATCATCGGTGCCCAGGACGGCGCGTTTCCCGATCTTGGTTGGCACGTTCCGGGCGAAATGGGTGGCATCTGGACGCCACCGCTCAAGCTCCTCGACGGATTCTGGCTGCAGGTGAACGGTCATTGGCCTGCCACCGCCGACGAGTATTCCACCGGTTCCTGCATGACGAAACATGAGTATTACCTGGAGCCAGATCTGCGTGTAACCAGGATCCAGTTCGCACCGGACGGCGAGCCGGGAGTCGTCGTGCGGTACGCACTCGAGTCGTCGACCGCGCAATCCGTACATCTTCGGTTTCTGGCGAGAAGTGATCTCCAACTCGTATGGTCACCGGCACACCAGCCGCACGAGAAAGCGCGGGATGAGGCGAGGTATTTGGACGATTTATCTGCCTGGCTGGTAAGCGGCGAAGAATCAGGAAACTGTGTCCTGGTGGGAGCACGTGGCATCGCGCCAATCGGCCACGAAGCCGGTCCGGAACTATGGGGCCCCGAGACGACTCGTGGTAACGGCATATCGGTGGCACTGGATTACCAGATCGATCTTGCACCGGAACGAACGACCGTTCTCGAATTCGTGGTCTGCGGTGGCATGAAGGGTGAGGCCGATGCGCAGAAGACTTTCGGGCAGCTCGCGGCAGGCGCCGACGTCATGCTCGAGGCGAAACGAGCGCGGTATGCCGGCCTTCGCAGGGCCAGCGAACTGACGGTTACGGATCCCTCCCTGATGCAAGCCTGGGACTGGCTTAAATGGAACTGCGACTGGCTCGTGTGCGAAGTGCCGGGAGTGGGTCGTGGTATGGCAGCGGGTGCACAAGACTATCTCTGGTGGTTCGGGTGCGATAGCGCCTATGCGGTACTCGGCTGCCTGGCGCTAGGCCAACATGAGACAGCCGTGGCGACGCTCGACCTGGTCCGTGAGCGGAGCCAGGCGGCCAACGGCGGCAGTGGCCGGGTACTGCATGAATGCACGACCGACGGTACGGTCGTCCATCCGGGTTGCACTCAGGAGACTCCACACTTTGTCGAGGCAGTCTGGCAGATCTTCTGTTGGACCGGCGACATGACTTTTCTAGAGCGGAATTACGATTTTTGCAAACGGGGAGTCCTGGACTGGACCCTGGGGCAGTGCTGTCGGGACGACGAATTCCTGCCCTATGGATACGGAATCACCGAGACGGTCGGGCTGGATCTGCAATGCATCGACTCCGCCGTGCACACGGTGCAGGCTCTACGGGCTCTGGCCGAGATGGCGCAGGTGCTCGATGACTCGGAGACGGCTATCAAGAGCAGTGGCTTCGCCACCAAGGCGCAAGCCCAAATGGAGGCGGCATTCTGGCTCGAGGGTGAGGGACTGTATGCGGATATGTTGGCGACGCCGGCGCAGATGGTGGGTCGGATTAGGGTCTGGATCGGGGCGACCGAGGCCACCGAGTTCACGCATGGCCGACAGGCCGACCTCCTTGGGGCACTCAACGATCTGTTGCATGCCGCCGAGTTAGACCCGGAACCGGATCGGAAACGTGGATGGTCTCTGAAGTACTGGGTAATCATCACACCGCTGGAGGCTGGGCTCGCACCTCTGGCGCGGGCGGCCCGCGTACTCGAGCGCGTACGGAGTCCGGAGTTCGTGGGACCGCACGGCATGTATCTGTCGGCAGCCGATCATACGCACACCATGAGCATCAATACTGGGGTACTGGCGGTGGCTGAACTGCGGTACGGTCGCGTGAGGGACGCTCTCGCCCACATTCGAGTGATGACCGATACACTGGGCGTCCACCAGCCGGGCGCGATCTCCGAAATGTTGCCCGACTATGGGTGCTTCGTACAGGCCTGGTCAG
>DAINCT010000502.1:0-2844 GCA_036732245.1 Chloroflexota bacterium
CTGGATGGCGGCAGCGGCACCGGAGGTCGAATGAGCGCGCCTGCCACCCGTGTCTTCCTCTTGCCGGCGGCGCTTGCTCTCGGCACGCAGTCCTGGCGAACCGGCAGGCTTCGGATGGTGCTGCAAGCCGGGTGGGCCACACATGGACTGGCCCATGCTACCGATCACCCCGCGAATCATCCGTACGTCCGGCTGGCGGTCGCCATGAGCGAGGCGGCGGTGGACGGCGTCTGCCGTCTGATGCTCGGCACCCATGGCGCCTGGCAGGCACTTATTCCCTGGATCGAACAACTGATGGAAGAGAGTCTCGGTAAGGGCGGCAAAGGGGCAGTGGTGTTCGCGGACACGCCTTTGAACGCGAACGGCCGCTGCTATCGGGCAGACGGCATGATGCGAGCTCATATCGGCTCCGGAGGCAGCCCAGACGATCCGGCGCTGGTGGTCGTGCCGGTGGGACCAATCACTGACTCGGCAAGCACGCTCTCGAGCGTGGCGGCAGCGTTTCTCGGCTGGCAGTTGAGCATGGCCCTCTACGGCTACCTGCACGACATCCAGTTCGCCGGTCAACCTGCCGTTGAGGACTATAAGGCACGCGCCAGAGCTCTGCGAACCGAGCGGGACCCGGTTCACATTGCGTCTCGTTGGGGAACGATCCTGCGCGACGGTTCGCTCTCGTTGCTGTCGTCGCCCGATAGGGATACAGCGCAATCGTCGGCGGAGCTGATCGCCGCCGCCCTTCGCTCCGACTGCCCGTCGTATCTCGATCTAACGGTAAATGGAGAGCCCTCTGCGGAGTCGCTGACGGAGGTCGAGCGCAGTCTCGAGTATCTGGGGAACACCGTACTCGGCATACCGGTCAAGCTGCGTCGCGCCCCGGCCGCCTATCATTCGACCGAGCAGAGCGAGATGGACGGCCCGCCGGGGCTCGTCAGCATTCGGATTCTCGCGTCCGACCATGAGAGTGCCCTCCTGGGCCGGTACGACGCGACGTTTCTCGCCGCGCAAGCCGTGGGAACCTGGCAGGCGATGGTCGAGGCGGGCCGGAGCTGCTATCTGATGGTGGTAGATGGCACCCTCATTGCAGGTTTACCCGTCATAGCCGAACTCTTAGCAGACATCGCCGCACGAATAACCCACGCGGACGAGTAGTCTACCGATCTGGAGGGTTGTGATGACCGAGCAGAAATCCACGCCGTCGCCGTTACGATTTGGCATAGTCGGTTGTGGCGTGATCGGCCAGACGCACGCCGCGGCTGTCTCGAGTCTGTCGGATGCCGAACTGGTGGGTGTGGCCGACGTGGTCCCGGAGCGCGCTCGCGCTTTGGCCGGAGCGTACGGAGTCGCCGCGTATCCGGATCTCACTAGCATGTTGGCCGCGGCGGACATCGACGTCGTCACGATCTCCACGGCGAGCGGGCTGCACGGTGAACAGGCCGAGGAAGCCATGCGCGCTGGTAAACATGTGATCGTGGAGAAACCGCTCGAAATCACCCTGCCGGCGATTGATCACTTGCTGCACATCCAGCGCGAAGCGGGTGTGAAACTGGCCGTCATCAGCCAGCATCGGTATGATCCGGCCGCGCGCCAGGTGCACGAGTCAATCGCGGCCGGGGCACTCGGCACGCTCGTACTGGCGAACGCCCATATTCTCTGGTGGCGTTCGCAGGAATACTACGACAGCGGCGAGTGGCGTGGCACCTGGGCACTCGACGGTGGAGGTGTCCTGATGAACCAATCAATTCACTCGATCGATCTTCTGCAGTGGTTCATGGGACCGGTCCGGAGCGTCTCCGCTTACACCGGCACGCTCGCGCACCGCATGGAAACAGAGGATACAGCGGTCGCCGCGCTCCGCTTCGAGAGCGGCGCGCTGGGCTCCATCTCCGCCACCACGACTGCGTATCCGGGTGTTGGCACGCGCCTGGAAATACTTGGATCGGAAGGCTCAGCGGTCATAGCAGATGACCGCTTGAGCTACCTGCACCTTAAGCGCGAGGGAGGGCACGACGTGGGTCCTTACGGCCTGGAAACACGAGAACGCCCTCAATCCGGTAGTCAGGAACCGGAAGGAGATGCGCATATGCTGCAAATAGAGGACATCATCCGGGAGATCCGGCGCAATGGAACGCCGATGGTCGATGGTGAAGCGGCCCGACATGACGTCGCGATCATTCTCGCGATCTACGAGTCGGCCCGCACTGGACGGGAGGTTGTACTGGAATGATTCATCTCTCTGCGTTTGCCGACGAAATATCGCCCGATCTGGAGGAGCAGATCGCGGTGCTCCACGAGCAGAACATTCGCTGGGTCGAGCTTCGATCGGTCTGGGACACGAATGTGCTCGATCTTTCCGATGCGCAGGTAACGCGCATCATCCAACGATTCGGAGAGGAACGAATCGGTGTCTCCGCCCTTGGCTCGCCGCTGGGCAAGGTGCCGGTCGATGTGCCGTGGGCCGACGAACTGCGACGCCTGGAGCGGGCAATCGAGCTTGCTGGCCGCTTCAACACCCGCCTGATCCGCATCTTTTCGTTCTATCCGCCGTCGGACCCACTTCGTCAGGAATCGCCGGCCTATCGCGCCGATGTCATGGAGCGACTGCACCGGATGGCCGATCGGGCGGAGGAAAGCGGCATCACACTGCTACACGAAAACGATACCGACCTGTACGGAGATACGGTGGAGCGCTGCCTCGACGTGCTCACGACCGTGCACTCTTCCAGTGTGAGGGCCGCGTTCGATCCGGCCAACTTCATCGTGAGCGGCGAGGTGCCGTATCCGGATGCCTTCGAGGCGCTCCAGTCCTGGATCGCGCACGTCCACGTGAAAGATGCTCGCCCCGAC
>DAINCT010000502.1:2854-3427 GCA_036732245.1 Chloroflexota bacterium
TCGAGCGTTTACGGGCAAGCGGCTACGACGGGATTTTTTCGCTCGAGCCGCACCTGGCCGCTGCCGGACGGTATCAGGGGTTCAGTGGGCCCGATCTCTTCCGCCACGCATCCCAGTCATTCATCGCCATGCTCCGGAGCACGGACTGGGTATATGGCTAGCCCGCCTCCCGTGCTGGTGCCGGCTGAGGATCGCGATGCAGTAGGCGTTGCCAGATTTTTTGCCGGGTCTCCGGCGGCTTACGCCGCGCGTAGGCCTTCCGTAGGATTGCACTCTGGTCCTCGGCGTTCAGGACGCGCGCCCGTTTAGTCCAATTGAGACCGCCGCCCGTGCTCGGCTGACAAAACGTGAGAAAAAGGTTGTCCTCGACCTCGTCGAGCACCATATACGATCCGCCCTGCGCCTCGATCTCATAGCCGAGCGCCCGCAGAAAATCTTGGTACCGACCCGACGGGTTGATCGAGCGCCGCTCTTTCATGGCTGCTTCCAGATGCTCCAGTTCGGCATGCGTCAAGATGAACTTGCGAAGGAGGAGTGAGTCATCTCCGACCCCGTACCGCACGATGAAACCCG
>DAINCT010000503.1:0-3422 GCA_036732245.1 Chloroflexota bacterium
ATCTAATAGGTGCGAAAAGGCCCATTTCGAGCTACTCGGCGCATTCGTAGGGGCGACTTGCATTCGCCCTGCCCCTGCCTCGTTGCGGCCCCCGCAGCCTCCTCGCTGTTCGCGTTCGCACGGCCACTTGCATTCGCCCCGCTCTAGCCTCCAACCCGGCGCACCTTATTGACAGTTGATACCGAAGACCTTCGGTGCTAATTTGAAGCACACTCAAAGTAGTCGAGGAGGAATTTGTGAGGATGGAAAGAAGTCGTAAACGCTTTGGACTTGGGATCATCGGCGCTCTAATAGGGACTTCACTGGCCCTCGGCGCTGGACCAGGTACCGCTCTCGGCGCCAACTCCTGTGTCGCCCCTGGCGGGGCGGGAGGATGTTCATCCACCATCCAAGCGGCGCTCGATGCCGCCACGGCCGGTGACACTATCACCGTCAAAGCCGGTACCTACAACGAGAATCTCGTCATCTCGAAACCCGTGACCCTGCAGGGAGCAGGCGCTGCAACTACCGTGATCAACGCCAACGCCGCGAACCCCAAGGAAGGTGTGATCGTGGACAAGGTGACGTCCGGCGCGACCACGATCACCGGCTTCACCATTCAAAACGCCGCGCTGTCGGCCGTCTTGATCTCAGATTCGTCCAATGTGACGGTGTCGAACAATGTCGTGGAAAACAACGACAAGAACCTGAAGTTCCCAACCGATCCCACTCAGGGCCCGTCATGCGCGGGAGCCTTCCCGTTCGACCAGGACGATTGTGGCGAGGCAATTCACCTGCGCGGCGCCTCCAACAGCTCGGTTCTAAACAACCTCGTTACCAACAATGCCGGAGGCATTTTGCTGACCGATGAGACCGGTGCGACCCACGACAACCGGATCGACGGCAACACGGTGGTGGACAACATTCTGGACTGCGGCATCACGCTTGCGTCGCACCCATCGTCCGTCGGACCGCCGGCCAGCCCCGGTGGACCGCCCTCATTCGTACCCGGCGGCGGTGTCTTCAATAACCAAGTGACCAACAACACGTCGGAAGGAAACGGGGCTGCCGGCGTAGGTGTCTTCGCGTCGGTCCCAGGAACTTCCGCCTACAACAACCTCGTGCAGGGCAACATGCTGCTGAACAACGGCATTGCTGGAGTGTCGCTTCACAGTCATGCTCCCAACCAGAAGCTCGACAACAACCAGATCATCGGCAACACAATCGGCACGAACAACATTTTTGGCGATGGGGATTCCGGCGACTTCGTGACCACCGGCATTCTGGTGATGGGTGCCGTCGTTCCAGCGAAGGGCACCGTCATCACCGGCAACACAATCACTGGAAATCATGTCGGCATCTGGCTCGCCAATACCGTCGACACGACCATCTCCGGCAACACGATCTCAGCGGCGCTACCAATAGTGCACGCCAGCCCACCCGCGTTCACCGGCACCGGGCTCAACACGACGTTCGTCGTGCCGCAGCTAGGGCTCACGGCGACCAGTACATCCGCTTCCTTCACCGTCGGTTTCTCGAGTGTGAAGCCGGGTCAGGGCTTCGTTCTCTTTGGCACCGGACCCGGGTGTACCGGCCTGGTCGAGATCGCGACTCGCGATCAAGGCGCGGGTACCACCTCGCACATCGTGCAGGTGACCGGGAACGATCTGGCAGGAACCGTTGGCGACATCGGTCTCACTCCAGGTGGGACCTACTACTACGAGCTCCTCACAGCTTCGAGCTCCGGCGTGGAGGCAGATAACAACGGAGGCAGTTGCTACAAGGTGACGGTCCCCGCAGCGTAGGCCCCTCGCTGCATTGCTTACTGCCTTTAGAAGACACGGCTCCCGGCGTGCGACATGCACCCGGGAGCCGGTCGTCTCTAGCTTGAAGGGTACCAGGATCTCAGTCCTTGCGGCCGCCATTCTCCTGGCCGGAATGGCTACCGTGGGTGAGAGCCGGCACTCTTCTGGTTCCGCGAACGCTCGCGCTCTGGGCTTGCGTGGCCATGCCGTTGACGATGGTTGGGCGAAGTACTCGCAGTACGACCTCAGCCAACGACCGTTTCTTGCATCCGCACCCACAAACACGGCCACGGCGGTTGCCACAAGTACTTCTCTACCTCAGGACACGCCGACTCCTGCCGCACAGGCACGGGTTCAACGGACGCCCATATGTCGCTCCTGGCATCCACGGCCGACCTGTCGCTTTCCTCCCTAGGAATTCAAGATTCCGTAGGGGATCGCCCCGTGTGGCAATCCGCCCGAAGGGCCCTCCGCAGAGGGAACCGGGTGGGAGCGGCTAACCCAGCCGATAAAGTCGCATGGCGTTGTCGCGCAACACCATTCGCCCGAGCCGTGAGGCGTCATCCGCACCTATCTCATCATCCTCGACCATCTCGGACAGCACGTCGCCCAGGATGTCACGGGCCCGCACCGCCCCGAGCCAATACTGCTCGGGAATGCATACTCCGTCGCTGCTGCACATCACCTTGCTCGCCGGAGCGGCTCCCATCGCGATTCCCACCACTCGCTTTAGCTCTCGGCGATCGAGTGGCGGCAGGGTAAAGGCGATGTCGACGTACGCGTTGGCGTAGACCGCCGCCAGGTACGCGGCCTCGGCGGTGTACGGATAGCTCTCGTGCAGCAAGACGATGGGCGCCGCCGAGAGCGCCGGATCCTCGAAGATCGGACGCAAATGCAGCGGGTTGACCAGTCGCAGATCGAGGTCCGGGTCTCCGTAGCCGGTGTGAAACTGAACCGGCAGATCCTGCTTGGCCGCTTCCGCGATCGCTCTCAGCACGAAGTAGTCGATCAGCGGCTTGGATGCCAGCCGCAGACTCCCGGCCCGCTCCGCAGCGCGCCGCACCGGATCAAATGCCGCCTCCGCCTCCCGGTCCTTCACGGGTTCTATCGCAAGGCCCGTCCGATAGGCGGCAATGCTCTTCAGCGCGACGTATCCGTCGCGTCGAGCGCCTGAAACGATCTCGTCAAACGCAGCCCGAACTTCTTCGAAGATCGGGTACTTCACCACGAGATCCTCGAGGAGGGTCTCGAGGCGCAGGATCCAGCCAACCTTTATGCCCAGCATCTCCTCCATCTGCTCGACCGAATAAGCCTCCTCCGCGGGCGGATATCCGAGGTCCAGCAGCAGATACTCCAGGTTGGCCTTCTGCACGAGATCGCGAGCATAGCTCTCAAACGGCGTCTCGCTCCGATACCGCAGAATGGCGTCCTCACTCGCCTCTACCCCGAGACAGTCACCGAGCCGGCGGAGAGTCCAGAGATAGTTGACCGAATGGGGTACATCGTCCCTGACGAGCTCCGAGGCTGGCGATTCGCTCCAGTAGCGCCTGAAGGACTCGACATCCTGTGGTTGCTGCCGAACCAGCGGGTGCGCGTGGTTGTCCACCACGGGCACGGCGGAGAGATCGACCTTAGAGG
>DAINCT010000504.1:0-3415 GCA_036732245.1 Chloroflexota bacterium
CGGTGGACGAATGGAGTGACTCGATCACGGGACAGACCGGTCGCTACTCTACCGCGATATAGACATTTTTCACTTCGGTATAGAGGTCGAGCGCCTTGGTGCCCAGCTCTCGGCCGATGCCGCTCATCTTGAAGCCGCCGAACGGCGCCTCGACGTGGACCGAGCTGTTTGAGTTGACGCTAAGCACGCCGGCTCGCACCCGTCGCATCATGCGGATGGCACGACCGATATCGCGCGTCCAGATCGAACCGGACAGGCCGTACTGGGTCGCATTCGCCAGGGAGATCGCCTCCTCTTCGTCGCGAAAGGTGATGACGCCCACCACGGGACCGAAAATCTCCTCGCGTGCGATCCGCATGTCGTTCCGAACGCCTGAAAACACCGCCGGCAGAAGGAAGTTACCACGTGCGAGGGAGGTATCCTCCGGCCGGGTGCCACCCACCAGCAGTTCCGCGCCCTCTTGCTGCCCGATATCGAGATACCGTTCGACGTTTGCCTGCTGTTGGGGGGAGATAATCGCACCGATCTCGCTCTGTTCGTCGCGGGGATCTCCCACGCGGAGCCGGCGGGTACGTTCAGCCAGCGCGGCTGTGAATTTGTCGGCAATGCGCTCGTGGACGAAGAACCTGGTGCGCGCGCAGCAGTCCTGGCCCGCGTTGGCGAAGACCGAGTACACCGATTTGTCAACGACCGACTCGATGTCCACATCATCGAACACGATGTTGGGACTTTTCCCACCCAGCTCCAGCGACACGCGTTTGATGCCCTCGGCGGCGGCGTGCATCACGATCTTCCCGACATCGGTCGAGCCGGTGAACGCAATCTTGTCGATGAGTGGATGATTGATTAAGGCCGATCCGGTAGTCTCGCCCGGGCCGGTCACGATGTTGACCACGCCGTCGGGCAGTCCGGCCTCGGACAGAATTTCGCCGAGTCGCAGAGCCGTCAGCGGTGTCTGCTCCGCCGGTTTCAGGACCACGGTGCAACCGGCGGCGAGGGCGGGAGCGAGCTTCCAGCCGGCCATGACGATCGGGAAGTTCCAGGGGATAATCTGCGCGCAGACACCCACCGGTTCGCGCAGCGTGAGATCCAGACCGGGCGCCGAGACGGGAATGGTTTCTCCCATGATCCGGGTGGCGGCTCCGGCGTAGTACTCGAAGCAGGCGGCTGTCCCCAACACCTCACCGCGCGAGTCTGTGATCGTCTTGCCACTGTTTTGGGTTTCCAGGTCAGCCAGTTCATCCAGCCGCACCCGAATGAGAGCCGCCGCCTTGAGCAGGATCCTACCACGCTTGGCGGCCGAGAATGCGGGCCACTTGCCACTGTCGAATGCCTGTCGCGCGGCTCGCACGGCTCGATCGACATCCTCGGGCCCGGCTTCCGGCACATGCGCGATCACTTCACCCGTTGCCGGGTTGTACGTATCGAAGGTCCTCCCGTCAGCCGCTGTCACCCAGCGTCCGCCGATCAGCATTTCCGCTGCTGTTACAGTTTCCGTCGTCATTGCCTTCTATCCTTCCCGTGGCCCGCAACCTCGTCATGCTCATCTTGGGTTTGGGTGCCGCGCGCTATCTGCCAATGCATCTCCGCAGTGGCTAATCGCCAGGCGCGCCACCGGCTTCCAGGTCAACTCGATCCTAGCAGGCAGCTCAGAGGACGAAAGCGCACCCGTTCCAGTACGCTTCGACCCGTTTTCGGCGGATGCCACGGAGGCTGAGGTCGATCGTCTCCGGTTGCTCGCGCAGGGAAGCGTCGAGGAACACAGTGAATCTGCCGGCGTCGATTTCTTCGAATGTCCGGTTGGGTGGACGCCGGATCGAGGTATCCAGCAGCGTCAGTCCACCTCCACAGCATCGATGGTGTGATGGCCAGATGAAGACGCTACCGCCGTAGTCGCGAATGTATGTCTCTACGTTGGCGGAAGCAGTGATATGTGGAACTTGTACGGAAATTGCCAGCCTTGTTTCCAGAAGGACCCTTCTGCTGTAGTATACCGGTATCTCGGTTGTCTCATTTGATCAAGCGCTTGGAGGGAGAGGCATGGCAAATCAGATAGTTGACGCATCGGGGGTGCCCGGTGTCGGCGCCAAGAGCGACGAAGAGCGATTGCATGAGCTGGGGTACGCGCAGGAACTCTTGCGTCGGATGGGTGGTTTTTCGAACTTCGCGGTGTCGTTCACCATCATCTCGATCCTCTCCGGCTGCCTGACGCTCTACGGATACGGCATGAACACCGGCGGTCCGGTGGTCATGAGCATCGGCTGGCCGCTGGTAGGGATCTTCGTCATCATCGTGGGCCTCGCCATGGCCGAGATTTGCTCCAGCTACCCCACGGCGGGCGGGCTGTACTACTGGTCGGCGAAACTGGCGGACAAGAATGCTCCCGCCTGGAGTTGGTTCACTGGCTGGTTCAACCTACTCGGTCAGATCGCAGTTACCGCGGGTATCGATTTTGGGCTTGCCTTCTTCGTCACCGCATACCTGAGTAATGTGTCCACTTACGGCACCCAACCCAAGAACGTCATCCTGATCTACGCGATCGTGCTCTTTCTCCACGGATTACTCAATACGTTTGGCGTCCGACTGGTGGCCTTCTTGAACGACGTGAGCGTGTGGTGGCATATCCTCGGGGTGCTCATCATCGTGGGCGTGCTGCTTTTCGTGCCCAGCCATCATCAGTCCGGCAAGTTCGTCTTTACGCACCTCGTCAATAACACCGGATTTGGGTCGTCATTCTACGTCTTCCTCATAGGCCTCCTACTCGCGCAGTACACCTTTACCGGCTACGACGCCTCGGCTCACATGACCGAGGAGACGCGGGACGCGGCGCGCACGGCGCCGGTCGCAATCGTCATGTCGATCGTCGTCTCGCTCGTCGCCGGCTGGATCCTCCTGCTGGGAGTGACCTTCGCCATCCAGAACTACGGTACGGAGGTTACCGCCCTCGTACCCCCGGCTCAGATTTTCTTCGATGCCCTGGGCAAACGTGGCGGACTGGTACTGCTGCTGATTGTGATCGGGGCCCAATTCTTTTGTGGCATGTCGTCAGTTACCGCGAACTCGCGGATGATCTACGCCTTCTCGCGTGACGGCGCACTGCCGGGATCGAACTTCTGGCATAAGATCAACAAGCGGGCCCGCACACCCACGAACGCAATCATGCTGGCCACCGTCGGCGCCTTCATCCTGGGCGTACCCTACCTCTTTAATTCCACCGCTTATTACGCGGTCACCTCCATCGCCGTGATCGGACTGTATATCGCGTACGTGATCCCGGTTTTCCTCCGCCTCCGGGCCGGCGACCGATTCCAGCGAGGCCCGTGGCACCTCGGGCGCTGGAGCACACCAATCGGCACCATCGCCGTTCTCTGGGTGGTTTTCATCACGATTCTCTTCGTACTGCCCACCGTGAATC
>DAINCT010000505.1:0-3406 GCA_036732245.1 Chloroflexota bacterium
AAATCCCCTGTATCCTTCTCGTGTGGCGGGAGGAGTGCGATCGAGAGGTATGTATCCACCCTTGGTGCAGACCACTACTTCATCGCGCTTGAGGCTACCCTGAGAGATCAGGATGCGAACTGCCTCTCCGATGGCGCGTTCGGAGCGCTGGCATCTGTAGTTGATGGCGGTGTCCACGAGATTGACACCCATTCCAAGCGCGACAGTGGTGGTGGTGATGTAACGAGCATCCTCGGCGTCGTCGCACTCACCGAGATAGGTGCCAATACCGAGGGACGAGACCATCGGACCGTCAGCGAGTGGGCGATAGAAGTGATCGACCTGACCACTCTCGAACCGCCGTCGAAACCGATTCGCGCCCTCGGGGGTGGCGCGTCCCTCGACGAGTGGTGGCAATGCCAGCGAACGATTCATTGCGGAGAGGCTACGAATGACGGACAGCTCCCGCAAGGTGACGGTCCATGATTTGGCCCTTTCGTTGCGGTCTCCCTGGTCACTGATTACGACCTTCTCACCACAACGGCTCCCCACGTGAAGCATTTCACTCTTCTGTTAATGGCGCTAGCGGCCTGCACGCAGCAGCGTCCTGTTGTTCTCGCGCCTGTCCGCATGGAGGCTCCGACTGACACCACCGGCAACGCGGAGCAGCCGGCAGCTGTTTTCCGAACCGACCGCGATGATCCGTTTGCGACCACCAACCGGATCGACTGGCCGGGCCCAAATCGCTATCGCTCATCGAGTGGCGGTCCCGGCCCCGAGTACTGGCAGCAGAGGGCTGATTACACGATCAATGCGTCACTGGACACGGGCACGACGGAGATCAACGGCTCGGTGCAGATCAGATACACGAACAACTCGCCAGACACCCTTCGATACGTCTGGATTCAGGTTGACCAGAACCTATACCGCGCTGGCAGCAAAGGATCGGCTCTGTTTCCGGCGGACTCCCGTTGGGGCGTCAGGGGGTTCGAGGGCGGCTACAATCTCGCGGATGTGAGCGTGAACGGCGCGACCGTCCAGCCGAGAATCAACGACACGATGATGCGTCTCGATCTTCCCTCCCCGCTCATGCCTGTTGGTGGAAAGATCACGATAGCGATCAAATACTCTTTCCGGGTTCCAGAACACGGGTCGGATAGAATGGGCCGCGACAGCGCGCTCTACGAGATCGCGCAGTGGTATCCGCGCATGGCCGTGTACGATGACGTGCGGGGTTGGAACACCGATCCCTATCTTGGTCAGGGCGAGTTTTATCTCGAGTTCGGAGACATCGATTACTCGGTTACTGTGCCCGCCGGCTATACCGTTGCGGGAAGCGGCGTGCTTCAGAATCCGACAGAGGTTCTGACCTCGGAGCAGCGACGCCGTCTGTCCGCCGCCTCGGGAAGTGCCGATGTTGTGCAAATCATCACGCAAGCCGAGGCGGCCGGAGGAAGGACCCGACGAGTGTCGGGGACGAAGACATGGCGATTCCGTGCGCAACACGTTCACGACGTAGCGTGGGCAGCGGCTCCTGACTTCCGGTGGGATGCTACGAGCTGGAATGGGGTTCTTACGCAGGCATACTACGAATTCCCGAAGGCCGGTACGGCGTGGGAGCACGCGGCGGAGCAGACGCAGTGGACGATAAGGCAATACTCACAGCTGTTCTTTCCGTTCCCCTACCCGCAGGCGACGAGCGTCGCAGGTCCGGTGGGCGGAATGGAGTATCCGATGTTCGTGATGGTTCATTACGGGAACGATGACCCAGCGTCGATCTTTGGAACCATCAACCATGAACACGGACATGAATGGTTCCCGATGATCGTGGGCTCAAACGAGCGGCGCTACGCCTGGATGGACGAGGGATTCAATACTTATCTAAATACATTCGCGCTGGAGGCCCGTTATCCGGGGCAGGATACCTACTCGACATACATCAGAAACTGGGCCGATGCGGTTACTCAGGGGACCCAGTCGCCACTCATGACAGCGCCTGACAACATCGATGCATCCGCGCTCGGGGCAATCGGCTATCGTAAACCAGCTGCGGTACTGTTGACGCTTCGCAATCACGTCGTTGGTCCAGATCTATTCGACACCGCCTTCCGTGAATACATCAGGAGCTGGGCTTTCAAGCATCCCACACCCGGAGATTTCTTCCGCAGCATCGAGAACTCGACCGGCGAAGACCTCTCCTGGTTCTGGCGTGGCTTCTTCTACAGCAACGACGTCCTCGATATCGGCATCGACGGCGTGTCCACTCACACTTCCGATGGCCAGAGGTTCGTGAAGATTTCGCTGCGGCGAAACACGTCCATCCCGTTCCCAGTGCGTTTGCGCGTGGCATATGCCGACGGAACCACGCAGGATTTCTCCCTCCCGGTTAACGTCTGGGCACGCAGTAACAGGTTCAACGCTGTGCTTCCGGTTCGCGGCAACGTGACCGGTGTGCGGCTGTGGCCCGATCCCTCAGTTCCGGACTGGAATCCCTCGAACGATACGTGGGGAACACCGCCGGCCGGAAACGCGCCAGGTCCGGTTACGCACAAGTAGCGTAGTCGTTTGGTTTAAGGGGGCCGGTCCGATAGATTGAAAGTGCAACCCGATACTGATCACTGGAGCAAGGAATGCCGGATTTCGGAAGCTGGGCATCGGCTTGGTGGAAGCCGATTTTGTTCATTGTTGTCGCGGGACACCTCACCAATGTCTCCGTCACCTTGTTTCTGCACCGTGCTCAGACCCATCGTGGGGTAAAGCTGCACTATCTGGCCGAGCTGCCGATGAGGCTCTGGCTGTGGCTTTCAACGGCGATCGTCACCAAGGAATGGGTAGCTTGCCACCGAAAGCATCACGCGTTTGCCGATCGTGAGGGAGATCCGCACAGCCCGCTGATGGAAGGACTTCGGAACATCGTGCTCAAGGGCGCCTTCTACTATAGAAAGACGGTTCGACAGCCCGGAGTGCTCGACAAATACGGCAAGGGGACTCCAAACGACTGGATCGAGCGCCACCTCCTTTCGCCGCTCAACTGGGTTGGCATCCTCGTGATGCTCCTGGTCGACATTTATCTGTTCGGATTTTTCGTCGGACCTGTCGTGTGGGGCGTGCAGATGATTTGGATCCCGTTTTGGGCAGCCGGAATCGTCAATGGCGTCGGGCACGCGGTTGGGTATCGGAATTTCGATGTCAAAGACGAGAGCAGGAACATCTCTCCCATTGCCATCTGGCTCGGCGGGGAAGAGCTGCACAACAACCATCACGCCGATCCGCACTCCGCAAAGTTCAAGGCGAAGTGGTACGAGTTCGACATCGGATGGGCTTATCTCCGACTCCTCTCCATTTTCGGCCTGGCTGAAATCTCCTACGCGCGCAGGTAGGTCTACGGGTGCCTGAAACAGTTGCCTGTGCACGTTGTGGCCAGACG
>DAINCT010000506.1:0-3400 GCA_036732245.1 Chloroflexota bacterium
GTCTATCGGGTCTACATCAAGGCGACTCCCCAGGCGATCTGGGATGCAATCATCCAACCAGAGTGGACGGAGCGCTACGGATACGGGGGACGTGGCGAGTACGATATGCGACCGGGTGGCGCCTATCGAGGATTTACCAGTGAGGCCATGCGTGCGACTGGCGCTCCCGACCTCGCGATAGAAGGCGAGATCATCGAAGTGGACCCGCCAAAGAAGCTGGTTCAGACCTGGCATATGGTCATGGACGAGGCGATGGCGGCCGAAGGAATTACGCGTCTTACCTATGAAATTGAAGAAGGGAAGGCAGGGGTAAGCCGATTGACGGTGATCCACGACCTCCAGGGTGCTCCGAATCTGGCGGTCCTGCTTTCCGGTGGATGGGAAGAGCAGGGCGCCGGCGGAGGCTGGAGCTGGGTCCTGAGCGGTCTGAAGACCCTGCTCGAAACCGGCACGCCTATGGACACATTTGCATCCAACCAGGCATGAGGAGGCAGGTGGGTGCTGCGGCGGCTCGCACCTGTAACTTCCGTTACTCACGCTCCAGCGCGACGGTGTAGGTCTAGGCTCCAATCCCGACGCTTGCACCCGCCTCACTTCAAATAAACCGCACATGCGAAAGGCCGGAGACCACATGGTTTCCGGCCTTTCGACAGCGGAGAGAGAGAGAGTTACTACTTCTGGACCGGTACGCCGATCGAGAGGGCAACCAGGTTCTTCGTCACGCGATCGCGCTTGAACACGACTCGCACCTTCTCGCCGGCGGTGAAGGTGGGGGCAGTTGCGGTGAGTTGCTTGTTCACCCGGAAGGTGGTTGTGCTGGTCACCGTGAAGGTGAACGTTTTGCCGGCTTTGGAGGTGATGGTGATGCTGGTAGGTGTAGTGGCACTCACCGTGCCGGCACGCACTCGAGCCAATCTCCGGATCGCAGAACGGAGACCCTGTGCCCTGGTGGCGTAAACCACACGCTGCGCGGTAATCCCTGCTGCGGTCTTCTGCCCTGTGACGAGCGCGTACTCGCCATTGGCCAACGCGCCGCTGGTGCCCTTGGCGGCTCGTTCCTTAACCGTGGCAGCAAGCGTCACCTGCGTGGTCTTGACCGTTGCAGCGGTTGTCGCCGTTGCCTTGGCTGTGCGCGTCAGGGTAAATCCCGCTGCGGACAGATTCGATACCACGCCGGTGGCGCTGGCTCGATTGGCGTGAATTTTCGTCCCTTTTGCCGCCAGTGCGCCGGTCGTGCCGCCCATCAGGACGATTCCGGCGAGCAGGCCCGCGCCGAGACGAGGGGAGAGATGCTTTGTCACTTTTGCTCCTTGGTGCACTTCGGTCACCACATATCGGTAACCGTACTGTGAGTGTATGCGTGCTCCCTGAACCCGCAATTGCCGATCTCTTTCCTCTTCCTTAACAATTGTGAGTAGTGGGTGTCTCCCTTACCTTGTGCCCCCACCGACGTGAAGAACAGCCAGCATAATGGATGGGTCCGCCTTAGGGCACTTCGCTGAGTCTGGAGGTGAGCGCCCACCGCGCCTATTGGTACTGAAGGAGCGACGATACCATGGAACAGTCTGTAATCATCGTGTCTGGTTTGCCCCGTTCGGGCACTTCGATGATGATGCGAATGCTGGAGGCAGGGGGGATTCCCGTCCTGGTCGACAATCTGCGAGAAGCGGATGAAGACAACCCCAATGGTTATTACGAATTCGAAGCGGTCAAGCGGGTGCGCGAGGATGCCTCCTGGCTTCCGGACGCACGCGGCAAGGCGGTCAAAATGGTGTACCGCCTGCTCTACGACCTACCGGGGGACGGCACGTATCGCGTTGTCTTCATGACCAGGAAGCTGGACGAAGTAATCGCCTCCCAAAACACCATGCTGCAGCGTAAAGGCAAGGGCAGTGACGATTTGAGCGGAGAGCAGTTGGCGGAGATCTACAGCAAACAGCTCCACGAGGCCCGCGCCTGGCTTGACAGTCGACCCAATTTCGAGGTGCTGTACGTCGATTATGGGGACGCCCTCAATGACACGCAGCGCGTGTCGGATGAGGTCAATCAGTTCCTTCAGGGAGTGCTGAATACCAACGCCATGGTCGAGGTGCCGACACCGTCGCTCTATCGACAGCGACGCTGAACACCTGTCGCATGCGTGTCCGTGCCGGAGCAATGCTGCTCCAGCCGGATCTCCTCGCAGCCCTTCCACCGGACGTGTCCGAGCCCGTCACCTGCCACGACGCATGTCCCGGAATGCGCGTAATATAACGTCCATGCTTGCCTACGTCTTCTGGCATTCGCCCTCACCCGACACGGTTCCTCAGGAGTACGTGCGACGGCTGCATGCCTTCCACCAGCAATTGCAGATGACACCGCCCGTCGGATTCCTGGCATCCTATACCTGGCACGTTGGGACTGTGCCCTGGCTAGAGGACGCCGGAACCTACGAGGACTGGTATCTGCTGGAAGACACTTCGTATCTTGACGCGCTTGCGGACGCGGCTATCTCGCATCAATATCGCTCGGTCCACGACTCCATCGCCGGCCTCGCGGCAACCGGTATTGCGGGCTTATACAAGCCGGCCCGCGCCGAGCACGCGCTGGCCGAAGGAGATTGCGCCTCCTGGTTCAGCAAGCCGGCCGGCACAACATACGCCGAGTTGTACAGCTATCTGGATGAGCAGGATCCATCAATCGCCGGCCGGCTCTGGCAGCGTTTTCTGACGCTCGGGCCAACACCCGAGTTCTGCCTGGCTCGTAGCGACGTCATTGATCTGCCGGCTGAGTATGCCCCGTATGTCGTATTCCGACGTCGCTAGCGCAGGTGACAAGCTGCATAGACGAAGCCGTGCGCTCATATCTCATGACTATGTCGATCTAGTCGGAAGTCATTCGTATAGAAGGTGAGAAGTCGGTGCACTACCGGCCACTACATCAAGGAGGGACGCCCCATGAAACATTACCTTCTCAGCGTGATAACACCCGAGGGAGTTGGCCAGCCCCCACCTGAGATCCTCGAACCGATTATGCGCAAGGTCGACACCGTCAACCAGGAACTCAAGGCCGCCGGTGCATGGGTCTTCGCCGGAGGTCTGAATCACCCGAGCACGGCCACGGTAGTGCGACTCCAAGACGGCGAGGTGCTCACGACCGATGGAACGTGTCGACGAGGATCGCATCGTGGTCGCCATAGATCAGCGTGGCCGAGGTGGGGGACCAGGTCGCCTCGTCACCCGGCCCCTGGGGTGTGACGGCACTCGCGAACGTTCGGGTCGGGCTTGTGTAGACCTCGATTGTGAGGGTAGCTGGGGCGTGCGCAGTGTCGTCGCCGAGGCCGCGCAGCGGGCCCTGAGTGAGGGAAGCGCGCCGGCCAAAGCGGCCGCCCAACTCGGCGGCTGGCGGGGATTCACCGCGC
>DAINCT010000507.1:0-3372 GCA_036732245.1 Chloroflexota bacterium
GCCGAATTCCTCTCGCAGAATGGCCATCAGTCGCGGCTCAATCTGGGCTTTGATGGCGGCGTTGGCGTAGCCGATCCAGTTGCAGTCGGTGCGGATGTCGAGAGAGTAGCGGAGGGGTTCACCGCGTTCATCGGTGACGATGACGCCTGCCGCGCGGGCGATGAGCTCGGTGCAGAGATCGTACGGGTGGGAACTGATGCGTGGGACTTCGCCGGCGGTGGAGAGAGCGGCCTGGAAGAGCGGGCGCAGGTCGGCCGTGAAACGATCGTGCCCCACCATCAACTCGTAGAGCTGGCCGCCGGTGCTGATGTATTCGTCGTCAAACACCTGTGGATTGCCGTCTATCGGGGGTCCGAACAGCTCTCGAAACAGTCGTTCCTCGACCTGCACGGCCGGGACTTTTGCGCCCGGGAAGAACTTGCTTACCGTGCCGAAGCCGTACAGCAATGAGTCGGCGCGACTCGGTCGTGGCTCAAACGATTGCACCACTCCCGTCTCGAGATTCGTCGTTTTGGCGTGCGCTCCGCTGCCCACGGTCGCCCAGAGACAATCACTGAGGAGCGAGCGTGAGGTCGGTAGCTCGGTTTGCATGGCCACGCGAATGTCGGTCAGTGTCGGCAGCGCGGCTCTCGGGGCCGGTGCAATACCCGATAGGATCCAGGCACTGCGTTTCTGGTACATAAGCCCGCGGGTACCATCGATCGGGTCGACGATGCAGGTGAAGGCTACCTCGGCGCGAGGCGTGCCGGCGGGAAAGGTCTTGCCACCGTCGTCGGGAAAACCCTCCGCAAGCAGGAGTAGCGGAAGGTCGTCCCCCCACGCCGAAAAGAACGACTCGAGTTCCTCCTCGGCGTGCAGGTCGAGGGCAAAGATCGTATCGCCGCCGCGGGCCTGAGCGACTTCCGCGAGAGTGTCGATCGAGGACGACGCGCCCTCACGGTACAGCCGCGCCCGCATGCGATCGTGCAGGGTAGCGAGTCGTGCCAGAAAGTAATCCGCGGAACGCGGGAGATTCCAGTCGAGGTCCATCGACACCTACAGGTGCTGTCGGAACCAATCGCGGATGTAGCCCATGCGCTCGACCCGGCGCGAGGGCTTGCCGCCCCGCGAAAGGCCATGACTCTCCTCGGGAAACATCACGAACTTGGTCACTTTGCCGAGGCGACGCAAGGCCAGGAACATCTGCTCGCCCTGCTCGAGCGGCGTTCGATCGTCACCCTCAGAGTGAATGACCATCAACGGCACATTTATGTCCGCCACGTACTTGATCGGGCTCATGTCCCACAGTTTGTTTACATCTTCCTCGGGATGGAAGCCCCACACGCGATTCCAGAGCCACCCTGCGTCGCTCGTGCCCATAAAGCTGACCATGTTGGTGAGGCATCGCTCTGTGACGCCGGCCTTGAATATGTCGCTATGCGAGAGCACCCAGTTGGTCATGAAGCCGCCGTAGCTCCCCCCCACAATTCCAAGGCGCCGATCGTCGACCCAGTTGCGGGTGGTCGCTTCCTTCGTACCGGCCAGTACATCCTGGTAATCGAGGTTCCCCCAATCCTTCCAGATGCTGGTCTGATAGGCCCGCCCATAGGTCGACGAGCCGTGGATGTTGGGGAAAAATACCCCGAATCCCTGACCCGCCAGGAATTGATATTCAAAGAAGAACGCTTCGCCGTGCGCAGTTTGCGGTCCGCCGTGAATGTAGGCGAGCAGCGGATGCTTGCCGCTGTCGTGTCCGCGTGGCGCCAGTAGCCAGCCATCACTCTCTTCATCGTTGGCGCCGGTGAAGGTGAACCGCTCCGGCTCACGGATTTCCACTTCAGCCAGAAAGGCGTCATTCTCATGCGTGAGTTGTTTACACTCGCCGTTTTCAAACAGGTAAACATCGGGTAGGTGCGTGGCATCCGCCCGCGCAAATGCAATCGTGCCATCGTCGGCAATGGAGTAATCGGTAATCGTGTGGCGCCCCTGTGTCACCGGATGAGCGCCTTCCTGCGTGCAGTAAATATTCGCAATCCCGCGCTCCGTGCCTATGAAGTGGAGCCCGTTGGGCAGCCATCTGAGACCCAGCCCGTCATCCGGCAGGGCGACATCGCTGCTGACATCGCTCCCGAGGGTGCCATCCCAGGCGCCCAGTTCGTTCCGTTGATCCGCCCCGTCGCGCGTTGTGCTGTACATGCGAGGAGGCGCGAAAACGTCGTCCGGATCGGTGTACCCCAGGAAAGCGATCCGGCTTCCGTCTGGACTGAATGCGGGGTTCGCGTACGCGCCATCCGATGTGATCTGCCGAGCCTCACCCCCGGTGCCAGGCATGACATAGATATCTCCCTCGACGGAGACATCCCAGCGCGGACTCCGACTGGTGGCAAACGCCAGGTGCCGGCTGTCGGGCGACCACGCCGGCGTGTCGTTGTGGTGATCTCCCTGAGTGAGTTGTTCGACCTTACGCTCCGCCATGTCAATGGCGAAGATGTGCCGGCGTCGATTTCCGATGTATCCGGCGCCGTCCAGTTTGTATGACGCCCGTTCCACGATCTTCGTTCTGGCAGTTTTCTTGGCGTCCTTCTCGTCTTCCTCCTTTTCCTCGTCGGGGTCGGTGGAGACGGCGCCGACAAAGGCGATGGTCGAGCTGTCGGGAGACCAGAAGGGCACGCCCGCGCCCAGCTTGCGGTCGGTCAGCGCAACGCTTTCTCCCCCGCTGGTGGAGAGCAGATGAATCTGTGCCTTGTCTTTTCGACCGGAAACGAATGCCAGCCACCTTCCGTCGGGTGACCAGCGTGGGGCCGAGTCTTTGTCGCCGGAGGTGAATTGCAGCACGCCACCTTCGCGATCGACCACGTAGATGTTGCTGACGTACTCGTTTTTTTCTTCATCCATACGCTTGAGTACGAATGCCACCCGGCCCCCGTCCGGAGAGATCTGAGGATCTGAAAGCAGACGAAGGCGGTAAAGATCATTCGGTTCAAGCGGCCGTCGGTCGGACATGTAGCAGTCCCCCCGCGGGCTTCGATTCCCCCTTGACAGTGGATCGGAAAGCCCGCATGATAGAAATAGGACGGATGTTCTTTTACGAGGTCGTGTCATGGACCCCACTCGATTGTACGGTCTGCAATATGTTCGGCTGGCCCCGGGAGCGGCGGAGCGTGTGGCGCCCTACCTGGGCGTGGCTCCCAAGGATGTCCACGAACTCGTGCTGAACCTCGATGTCTGGCCGGAGGAAATCCGACCGCAGCCGGTGAGAGCGCGCGACGGACGCCTACTTGCCGGCGATCCGGTGTTAATCGACGCCAACGAGCGAGGACTGATACTCGCCGGAACGGCCGTAAGCGGAAGAGAGAGCAAATCTGTCCTCGTGCCATGGGGAGACGCGGGTGA
>DAINCT010000508.1:0-3352 GCA_036732245.1 Chloroflexota bacterium
GTGTTTGGGCGCGCACCGCTCGCACCTTCAATCCACAGGGAGAAGACTCGTCACCGTTCCGGCATACTGCAGGCTCGAACCACGTATCATCGGGCTATGACATCTCCTGATCCGGCCGCGGATCCGAATGGCGAGATAGAGCGCGCTGCAGCGAGCCATCGCCACCGGCGCGCCGAGTTACGCGCGCGGCTGGCGGCCGAGAGAGCGGAACTCTTCTGCTCACTGCTGGGAATGGACGTACGGGTGCTCGAGAGTCAGCCTCTGCAGGGAACGACCTCGGCTGCCGGCTTGCTGAGCGCCGTGGCCCGGCGCGAGGACTACTACGCAACAATATTGACTCGAGCGTCGGATCCTTCTCAAACCGAGGTGAGCGAAGACCCAGCCGACGATCGGATACCGCTCGGATTCGACGAGGCACTGGTCCGCTGCGTTGGTGCGCGGTCGCGATTTCTGGACGCCCTCGCTCGGCTGCCGGACGACGCCCTCTTCGATGACTCTGCCGAGTGCCAGCAGACATTCACACCCTTGACCATGGCCACGCAGTGTCATTGGAATGATGCCTCACTTTCGTTGCGGGCGAGTGCCTGGAGCCGGGACCACGCTCTGGGCACAAGCATGGGCCCCGTTTCTCTGCTGCGCGCCGCGGTGCGAGCCGCCCGCAAAGATCTTCTCACCACTGTGGCACTCGTCCCTGAAGCAGTACGCGGGATCGCAATATTCGAAGGTGGACGATCGCTGCCGCAGATCTTTCACATGATTCTGACACTCGAGCGCACGTTTTACGGTCATCTGGCACGCTCGGGTTTCGCGCCCTCAGCGTCACGATTCGAGCCGGCTGAAACAGAGAACGATACGTGGGAAGGTACGTGGTCGATTCTTCACACGACCCACGCTGCACTTATAGGAGCGCTGGACACGCTCGACCCGACCGCATATGCTGCCGGAATCGGAGACGACGGCGGCGAGGAGACGGTCTACCTCTGGGCGCGAGGTTGTTTGTTGCACGATCGGCTGTACGCCGCGCACATACGCGCGGTGCTGGAACTGGACTGGCCGGAGCGACTGCTGCGGTAACGGGTCCGACGGTCGCCAATAGAGGGAAACCAGCCGGGGACGGGGCCCGGCCCTCAATTGGCTCCCACCGTGCGGGGAGCGTTACTTGTTGTCTCCTCGGCTCTGGAGTTGCGGCACGTTGTAGAAGGCTGCCCATCCGGGGTAACGAGCAGTGTCCGCGAGTTGACTCTCGATCCACATCAAGCGGTTGTACTTGGCGGTACGTTCGCTTCTGGCCGGGGCGCCGGTCTTGATCTGACCTGTGTTCAGAGCCACGACCAGATCGGCGATACTCGAATCCTCGGTCTCACCGGACCGGTGCGATACCACCGCGGTATAGCGATTCTGGCGTGCCAGCTCGATTGCCTCTACTGTTTCCGTCACGGTTCCGATCTGGTTGAGCTTGATGAGGATGGAGTTGCCGGTAGCCCGCTGGATCCCTTGCCAGAGTCGCTCGGTATTGGTCACGAACAGGTCATCACCCACCAACTGAACACGGTCGCCCAAGCGATCAGTCAGCTCTTTCCACCCGTCCCAATCGTCCTCCGCTAGACCGTCTTCCAGGGAGACGATAGGGAATTCGTCGACCAGGTCGGCGTAGAACTGAACCAACTCAGATGACGACAGCGTACGCCCCTCTTTGCGTAGGACGTAGGCCCCATCCTCGTAGAACTCCGTTGAGGCAGGATCGAGCGCCAGGACCACGTCCTCACCCGCGGTGTAGCCGGCCTTCTGAATAGCCTCCACGATGACTTCAAGTGCGTCGCGATTCGATTTCAGGCTGGGGGCGAACCCGCCTTCGTCACCGACCGACGTACTGAGGCCGCGCCCTTCCAGGACTTTGCCCAGTGCACGATAGATCTCGGCCCCCATTCGGATGGCCTCAGTCACGGACTCGGCGGCGACCGGCATCACCATGAATTCCTGGAGATCGGTCGACTGCCACTCTGTATGTTTTCCGCCGTTGAGGATATTGAGCATCGGGACGGGTAGCACATCGGCGAACGGGCCCCCCAGGTAGCGGAAGAGCGGAAAGCCCAATTCGGCGGCCGCGGCGTGCGCAACCGCGAGCGACACTCCGAGAATGGCGTTGGCTCCCAGATTTCCCTTGTTGTCGCTGCCGTCGAGGTCGATCATGAGACGATCGATAGTCACCTGATCGGTCGCATCGAGCCCCGCGATGGCGTCCGCGATCGTCCCGTTGACGTTTTCGATCGCCTTCTGGACTCCCTTGCCGCCGTACCGCGCGGCGTCACCATCGCGGAGTTCCACGGCCTCGTGCGCTCCGGTGGACGCCCCAGAGGGCACAGACGCCACCCCAACGTCGCCGTCCTCAAGCTCGACCTCAACCTGAATGGTCGGATTTCCGCGCGAGTCCAGGATCTCGCGTGCCTGGACGAATTCAATTGCGCTCATACTGTTTCTCCCTCCGTTAGTAAACTGCGCCCTTCCATCTCGGGGGGCTGCTCGATGCGCATCAGTTGCAGGATCGTCGGTGCCACGTCGGCCAACACTCCATCGCGGCGCAGGTGAACGCGTTCCAATTCCTGGTTTCGACCGGGGACCAGGATGAACGGTACCGGGAAGTCCGTGGTGTGGGCTGTGTACGGGCCGCCCGTGACATAGTCGATGAGCTGTTCGGCGTTGCCGTGGTCGGCGGTGATGCAGGTCGCTCCGCCTTCCTCCGTGACAGCATCCACGATCTGGCCGACACACCGATCCACGGTTTCCACCGCGGTGATTGTCGCCTCCATGACTCCAGTGTGTCCGACCATATCGGCGTTGGCGAAGTTAACCAGTACGAAGTCGTATGCCCCGGTTCTAATCGCGTCCGCCGTTTGCTGGGCGACGGCCTGACCGCTCATCTCCGGTTTCTTGTCGTATGTGCCGACCTCCCGAGGGGAAGGCACGAGAATGCGATCTTCTCCCTCGAACGGCACTTCACGACCGCCGTTGAAGAAGAAAGTCACGTGCGCGTACTTCTCAGTCTCGGCCGTATGCAACTGTCTGAGACCACGCTGCTCCAGAATCGCTCCCAACGGCAAAGGGACGTCTTCGGTTCGGAAGGCCACATGCAATGGAAGATTTTTTTCGTACTCGGTCATGGCGACAAAGTAAAGATCGTCGAGGCGCGCGCCGCGGTCGAATTCCTGGAAATCCGGCTGGACGAACGCGCGAACGATCTGGCGCGGTCGATCCGTCCGAAAATTGAAGAAGACCACTGAGTCTCCAGTCCGAATGGTCGCGACGGGAGAACCGTCCGCTTCGACGATGACGGTCGGGAAAATGAATTCGTCGG
>DAINCT010000509.1:0-3351 GCA_036732245.1 Chloroflexota bacterium
CGCCAAGGATATGCGCCTCCGCCTGGGTGATTCCAAGCTCGGTGAGCGACCCTTCCATCAGCAGTCCGACGGCGTGGGTCGCGCGCTCGAGCAGTGGAACGATGCGGCCGTGGTTTTCTGCATTTGCCATGGTTTCTACGATATCGAATTACGGTCACGGCGCGCGCCGGCAGGAGAAGTCGAATGGCCCTGTATCCGCCTGCCCCATCCGCTGGAACCGGCATATCATGAAGACGACTCGAAATGGGGAACATCATGGCGCGTATTCTGGTGGTCGAAGACGAGCACCAACTGGCTCAGGTGATCAGCCGGCAGCTCACAGCTGCCGGGCATACCGTCGCCCTGGCCGGGGACGGTATGACTGCTCTGGAGATGCTGGAGCAGGACCCGGCGGACCTGGTGATTCTCGACTGGATGCTGCCCGGACTGGATGGATTGGAAGTGTGCCGTCGGATTCGCGCCCAAAGCATCACGCCCATTCTGATGCTGACCGCGCGGGCTGAAGAGAGCGACCGCGTCCTGGGTCTGGAGGTGGGCGCGGACGACTACGTGACCAAACCATTCAGCATGCCGGAACTGCTGGCGCGCGCTCGCGCGCTGCTGCGGCGTGTCGACTTGATGCGGCGGCAGGGAGATCAATCGGCGGAGGGGGCTGGGACGGTCGTCGTCGGCGACCTGCGGATCGATCTGGATGGCCGCGTGGCCGGCATCGGCGACGAGTCGCTGGAACTGACCCCCAAAGAGTTCGACCTTTTGACCATGCTCGCCGGCCACCCCGGTCGGGCTTACAGCCGCGAGTATCTGCTACAGACGATCTGGGGCAGCGAGTACATCGGCTTCGACCGCACAGTCGACAGTCACGTCGTTCGGCTCAGGAAGAAACTCGGCCCGTTGGGAGATCGTGTGACGACCGTGTGGGGCATCGGATACAAGTGGCGAACCGGATAGCCTAACCGAGCATGACGGGGTAGTCGCCGGGGTAATGCAAAGGACAGGCGCCCCCTCCGCTGCTCCCCGTAGGAAAGACAGGGAGGGGGTGCGCCTGCAGCGCGGGACCGAACTCAGGCCGTGATGTCCCGATTGCGCGCGGCGACGCAGGTGATGACCAGCAGACCGACCATCATCAGCCCCAGGGCCAGGATCGACTGCCCGACGCTGGGGGCGCCCGGGCTGACCCTGGCCAGTGATGTGCCGTGGATAAAGTTCGACGCCGCCACGTTCCCCGTAAGATTCTCGACGTACCGCAGCGGAAGATGGTCCGCGACCGACTTCCAGAAGCCGGTCTGGCCATCGAGGATGCCGATCGTCAGGAATTGTGCCAGCGTCGCTCCCACTCCGACACCGATCCCGGCTGGAGCGGAGCGGAAGATGGTCCCCGCGGCGAAGGCCAGGATCATGATGAATGCGGCGCCGTACCAGGTGACGAGAAAGGTCTTGAGGAGAGTAAGTGCGAACGTGCCGGTGAGCACGCCGGACACGAATACAGCGTGTCCGGTCAGAAGGCTGACGGCGACGCCGGCCAGGGTGCCCACGGCCAGACAAGCCAGTAGTGCCAACCCGATGGCGATGATCAGGACTGACAGGGAGGCGAGCACGTGCTCGACTCGATGAGGACGTCGGCTGAGGATGAGCCGGATCGATCCCCATCCGTACTCGTTTCCGGGCCAACTACCGCCGAGCACCGGCCAGAAGAAGGGGGCAGCAAAGGCCGCTCCTATCAGTGACGCCGTCAGGGCGCGGGGGAAAAAGAGGTTCCCCAAATTGTTACCCGGCCTCGAGCCTACGCCCAGGAACATGATGACGACGACGGCCAACACCGCGGCCAGGATCGTACGCGGCATCCACCGCTTGGTCAGTTTCAGCCATTCGAACGACATATATGCGGTCATGATTTAGCTCCTTCCGTTACCTCGAGAAAGTACTGCTCCAGGCTCTCTTCCTGTGGCTTGATCACGGCTGCGTAGAGCCCTTGATCGGCTAATAAACGGTTGATCTCTGCGGCACGCTCCAGCGGAGCAGACACCAGGATGTGATCAATCGAGCGGTCCACGTGTCCTATCCAGGGCACCGTGCTCAGCACGTCCGCGGCTTCTTGTGGTTGGTCGATCCGGATCTCCACCTTGTCGTTGTGGTGCAGAAGCTCCTCGACTCGTCCCTGGACCACGATCCGCCCGCCGTTGACGATGGCGATCCGATCGCAGATCTGCTCGACCTCGTGCAGCACGTGGCTGGAGATCAAGACCGTGCGGCCTTCGTGCTTAAGTTCCTTCATGAGATCGCGCATTTCCACGATGCCGGCCGGGTCTAAACCATTGGCCGGCTCGTCAAGAATCAAAATCTCCGGGTCAGCCAGCAATGCCGCGCCCAGGGCCAGACGCTGCTTCATCCCCATGGAATAGGCCTTGAAGTGCTTGTCGGCGGCACTGGCGAGGTCTACTCGTTGCAGAACTCCGGCAACGAGATCCTCGGAGATGCGCGAGAGTCTCGCCATGGCTCGCAGGTTATCCCGTCCGGAGAGGTACGGGTAAAATGCCGGCTCCTCAATCATCGAACCGGTGCGGGCCAGGATGGCCGGCAGATCGGTGGCGACGTCCAGCCCCAGAATGCTGGCAGATCCTGAGGTGGGACGGATGAGGCCGAGCAACATCCGCATCGTGGTCGTTTTGCCCGCGCCGTTCGGGCCCAGGAACCCGAAGATTTCACCCTTTTCGACCCGGAGATCCAGGTGATCGACTGCCACCATCGAGTCGTATCGCTTCGTGAGCTGAGTGGTTTCGATGGCGACCGGTGTGGCGCTCCGTGCCTTAAACGGGGCTGCACCGGATTCATATGGATTGAACTCGGCTGGGGGCGGTGTCTGCTGATCGGCCGGGGCCGGTGCGACTGCTATCTCTCCTGCCATGCTGTTATCTCCTTGGTCGGTACTGTGGGTTGTCTTGAGGACTACTGATCGCAGCGTACGCCGGAGATGTGTCGCTGGAATGACCCGTCTGTGCCGATAGTGGAGCAAATGTGTGGAGAAAGTGTGCCGACGTCCGAATATGCCGAATATGCTCCGTATAATGGCCGCGACCCGAGATGAGCACACACTCCCAGGCACCTTCATCAACCGCATGGTCCCTCGCCCCACGGCGTGGAGCCACCCTCCGCACGCTCCTCGAGACCGGGCTCGGCTGTGCAATCCTGATGCTGTTCGCCCGATTGTTCCGAGGCTCCGGAAGCGGTGTTGGAGCCATCGTCGGGGACCTGCCGCTCTTCCTCAGCCTCGTCTGGCTGACCGCGTGGCCCGCCTGGCGGCTACGACCCATCGAGCGTCGCCGCTGGTGGACCAGAATCGGTCTGGGCTTCCTG
>DAINCT010000510.1:0-1354 GCA_036732245.1 Chloroflexota bacterium
CTGCCCGGTCCGAATCCGCAGCAGCTTGATTGAGGCGCTCGCGGCAAGACGTCGACCAGATGGGAGCCGACCGTTCCGTTCAGGAGCCGAAACGAGCCGTGGGCGGGGAACCGCACCGAAAGCGGAGTGACGATGACATTCAGATCCCGCCGTTGTGGTGTGCTCCCGTCGACCTTCAGCGTTCCCAGCGGTCGCTCGCTCCAGCCGACCAGCAGGACCTCTCCCAACGTCGACAGCGCGTCCGGTCGCGCTTGGGACAGCATTCCCACGACGTTGCGGATACGATCGAGTAACTGTGTTTCCTGCGCGTACGTGACCTGACTGCCAAAATCTCCAAAACCCCCGAAGTTATCGGAATTTCCGAAGTTGGGGCCGCCATAGAGTTGGTCCCAGGTCGTACCGCCCTGGTACAAATTGTTGGTACCCGGATGGACGCTCGCGTACACACTGCCTCCCGCCGGGATATTGGCCAGATGCGCCACCGTTTGCCCGGCCACGATAACGGGATCGAGCAGATCGAGATTCGTGCCGTTATGGATCCGGCCGGCTATGTTGCCCTGTGCATCGACCGTGAGGCCGCTCTGCACCGCGCCGGGAATGTGGACCGATGTCTCGATCGTCATATCACGCATCGTCCACCGCTTCATCGAGACGAACGTCACGGCGGGCTGCGGGTTTTCCTGCAGGCGCATCCCCAGTGGCGTGGCATGAAGCGTCGACGCGCTGCGGAAGGACAAGCCGTTGGCATGGTTCAACTGTGGAAGCGGAGCCGGCAGCGCGTTGTCGTGATACGTGAGCTGGTAGTCGCCTCCCTGCGGCGTCGCCAGACCCAGGTACATCGTTGCCGGGCTCGTGTTCGAACTCCCGTCAAGCGTGACCAGACCGACCGCGTTCACCACCACGGAGCCGGCTCTGACCTGCGGGACGATCCCGAAAATCGCCCCCAGGTAGGACACGGCAAGAACCGGAATCGTGATCCAGGCCAGGTGCTCACGATGAATCCGGCGCAGCAGCAAAAAGTTTGCCGGTCCCAGAATGAGCAGATAGCCGAGTGTGAGTGCTGCAAAGAGGGCGAGGAACGGCACGGTGGCTGCTGGTAAGTTTGAGAGTTCGCCGGTCAGGGCATCGGATCTGAAAATGGTCTGGAAGCGGGCCCGAAATCCGCCCGGCGCCCATGTCCGTGTGATGGCGGTGGGCGCAGCCATCGCTACCAGGTGGTTCAACAGGTGGGGTGCGCTGCTCCAGTTCTGGATCGAGTTAAGGGACGGATCGAAGGCGACATACTCCACTGTGCCCTGTCCTTCGCGGGCCCGAACCACCAGTGGAACGCCCGCCTGGCTCGCCACCACGGTAC
>DAINCT010000510.1:1364-3344 GCA_036732245.1 Chloroflexota bacterium
ACCGCTACGTCTTCCCCGACGGCGAGCTGACCGCTGCCGGCCCGCTGTTCATTGGGTGGGCCGCGGGGGTGAGCGGGATCAGCCCGCGCAGGTTGGGAAGAACACGCAGCCCCGAGACCTGTCCCGGCAACAGCGCTGCCTGCAACGGACGGAGCGTCTCCTGCCAGGTAGGACCGCCGACGACGATGATCGATCCACCGTTGCGGACGTACGTCCGCAGCGCGCCGAGTTGCGCACGATCCAACTGCGAGGTGTCGACATTGGTCACCACGATCAGGTCGAACGTCGCGAGCGCCTGAGGAACGGGATCGATGGTGGCCGGGCTCAGTCGCATGACGTGAGTCGTTACGTCACGCTGAATTGCCGGCGCGACCCACGACATATCGGCCGGTGTGCTGGCGAGCACACCGATCAGGAAGGCGCTGGTATCGACCCCGATGGGTAAGGCGGACGCAGTTGCCAGCGTCCTATTTCCCTGGTGGAAGCTGGCGTTCACCTGCCCCTGGATCTCGGCGCCCGGTACATAGACCGTCATGTGCTTGGTACCACCCGCCGGCACGACCATCGGCTCCTGATAGAGTCCGTGAAAGTCAGGCTGGGCTCCCACGCTCGCGGATTGACCGGCCTGTGGCAACTCGAGCATGCCGCTCACGTCGGCGCCTCCACTGTTGCTGACGGTTGCACGCACCGGAGTCCAGGCTGTGCCGCGATAGATATTCTCGTACCCGGCCGCGATGCGAAGCGTGATCGGCGAGGAGGTTGATGCGATGTGCACCCCTGTACCCTCGTGCAATCCGTCCGCCCGGACCATCCCTGGAGCTGCGAGCGCAGCCGCGATCGCCCAAAGCAGCGCGCCGGTCAGAATGCGGGCAAGGCGCTCCCGGGTCATCATGCGTGCCACATTCCGGCCTCTTGAGGCATCAGGAGCCTTTCGAGTAATGGAGCCTCAACCCGGCGCGAAGCAAGGGAGGGGAAGTGTGGAGCGCTAGGCACTCAGGGCCCAATCAGGCACGCCGCGCTCCACCTGATCGGCATCTCATTGGCGTTCATTATAAGGAGCAAATATAGGAGCAATATAAGAGCACCATTAGAGTTCTCTCACGTCTACAACCTTGTCTCAAGGATCGATTACCCGCCTGTGCGCTCTCGTCCCACTGGAGCGGGCCGCGCGGACGGCCGCGGTCCGCTGCACCCGGGTAGTAGATACTGAGAGAGATTGCACGAGCCGGCCCGGCGGCAGGAGTCATCATGAAAATAGAGATCTGGTCCGATATCGTTTGCCCCTGGTGTTACATCGGCAAGCGCCGCTTCGAGGCAGCACTCGCTCAATTCTCTCAGCGCGATGAAGTACGTGTAGTCTGGCGCAGCTTTGAGCTGAACCCGGATGCGGAGCGTCACTCGGGAGAGCGTTTGACCGATGTGATGGCCCAAAAATTCGGCATGAATCCTGAACAGATCGAAGCCATGCACGACAAGATGACGGCCCTCGCCGCCGTCGAAGGACTCGACTACCACCTGGACGATGCGCAGCCCAGCAACACTTTCCATGCGCACCGGCTGTTGCACCTCGCCGCCCGCCACCATCTGCGGGGAGCGCTCAAAGAACGTCTCTTACACGCGTACTTCAGTGAAGGGCTTCCCATCGGCGACCGCGACACGCTGCTCGACCTCGGGACATCGGTCGGGTTGGATGCCGATGAGGCACGAGCGGTACTGGAGACCGACGCCTTCGCCGACGAAGTGCGAGCAGACGAGCACCGCGCCGCGCAGTTCGGTATCACGGGTGTGCCGTTCTTCGCGCTGGACGAGACTTACGGCATCTCGGGAGCGCAGTCCGCGTCCCACATCCTCGCCGTTCTGGAGCAGGCATGGGCGGAATCACACGAAAATAGCCCGGCCGGCACAGTAGACGCAGATGCAAAGGGGGAAGATGACGCCTGCGTCCCCACCGCCCGCCACGCATGACCGCCTGAAGACGAG
>DAINCT010000511.1:0-3338 GCA_036732245.1 Chloroflexota bacterium
TCCGCCACGCGCTGGCCGCCGAGGACTTCGAGCGAGCGGCGGACCTGGTCGAGCTGGCGCTTCCAGAGTTGCGCCGGATGAGACAGGAGGCCATGGTGCTGGGCTGGCTCAAGGCGCTCCCCGACGAGCTGATCCAGGTCAGGCCCGTGCTCAGCGCAGTGTATGGCGGAGCGTTACTGTCCGGCGGCGAGCTTGAGGGCGTAGAGGCCCGGCTGCGGGACGCCGAACGCTGGCTGGACCCGATGGTCGACAGGAGTGAGATGGTGGTGGTGGACGACAAGGAGTTCCGCCTTCTACCGGGCTCGATCGCGGTGTGGCGTGCGGGCCGGGCTCTGGTTCTGGGCGATTTGGCCGCGACCATGGTATTCGCCCGGCGGGCCCTCGACGTGGCCCCGGAGGACGACCATCTCGATCGAGGATCGGCAGCGGCGCTCCTGGGACTTGCTTCCTGGGCGAGCGGAGATCTTGAGACAGCGCACCGGGTGTATGCCGAGGGCATGGCGAGTCTGAAGAGGGCCGGGTACTTCTCTGACGTACTTGGGAGCTCCATTGCCCTGGCTGATATACGAATCGTGCAAGGTCGCCTCCACGAGGCAATGCGCACCTATGAGCAGGCACTGCAGTTTGCGGCGGAACAGGGCGAGCCCGTCCTGCGGGGAACGGCGGACATGTACGTCGGAATGAGCGAGCTTCGCCGGGAGCAGAACGATCTGACTGCCGCCACGCAGCTCGTGCTGAGAAGCAGGGAGCTGGGCGAGCTCGCCGGGAAACCGCAAAACCCGTACCGCTGGTGTGTTGCTCTGGCCCGCATACGGGAGGCTGAGGGAGATCTGGATGGGGCTCTCGACCTGTTGCAGGAGGCGGAGCGCCTGTACGTGAGTGACTTCTTCCCCAACGTGCGTCCTGTTGCGGCGTTGAAGGCACAGGTGTGGGCCGCGCAGGGGAGGGTGGATGAGGCCCTCGGCTGGGCGCGGGAGCAGGGCCTGGATGTTTCGGACGACCTCACCTACCTGCGCGAGTTCGAGCACCTCACCCTGGCCCGAGTGCTCCTGGGTCAGTACAGGACCGAGGGTGCGGACCGCTCCCTTTCGGAAGCAATGGGGCTGCTTGAGCGCCTCCTGCACGCCGCGGAAGCAGGCGAGAGGACGGGACGATCGATCGAGATTCTGGTCGTGCAGGCGCTCGCTCACCAGATGCACGGCGACATCTCTGGTGCGCTCATCCCGCTGGAACGTGCCCTGACGCTGGCTGAGCCCGAGGTGTACGTCCGCATGTTTGTGGGCGAAGGACCACCCATGGCCCACCTGCTGCGCGAAGCCGCCGCTCGCGGGATCATGCCGGCCTATACCGGCAAGCTGCTGGCGGCATGTGACGCTGAGCAACAGAGAAGGGCAGGCGCATCTCCTCTCCCCACCTCTCCCGCGTCGCAACCCCTCATCGAGCCGCTCAGCGAGCGTGAGCTTGACGTGCTCCGATTGCTGAGAAGCGAGCTGTCTGGGCCGGAGATCGCCCGTGAGCTCGTGGTCGCCCTGAGCACGGTCCGCAGCCATACCAAGACCATCTACAGCAAGCTCGACGTCAATAGCCGCCGGGCAGCCGTCAAACGGGCGGCAGAGCTGGCCCTGATCTAGTCTACAGTCGTCCGATGCGGCGGCCCGACATACGGAAACTCTGAGAGCAGGTCCGTGTGCGGGCCTGCCTTGTCCTCCGTCACCTTGCCGTTCGTGAGAACGGCCAAGAAGATGTCCGGTCCATCATCGGTTAGAGAGCGACCATTGATCGGGTACGTTGCCGGTTGGGTGTAGTCGTAGGGCATGATCTCCGGCAACATGGTTTCTGCCACTCTCCGTGCCTCCTCTGGCGGATACCCACCGGTATGCTCCAGGGAGTGGGCGAAGGCGTCGAGGAACTGACGGTCGTCGACCGGCTCGGCGGCCAGGTACTCGACTTTCAACTCGTTCGGACAGACGAAGTTTTCCTGCTGTACACGAGCCTGTCGATCCACCTGCGTCCAGCCACCGTCGGCTTCGATCACCGTGCGATGCCAGAGGCCCACACGTGGGCCGGAGCCCAAGGCTGAGTTGGGTACTTCCAGCGCAATGCTACAAACATCCTTGTCCACGAAGAAGTCGTCACCGGTGAACTGGAAGTTGTTCAGTACTCCGCCCGCGTCGAAGAAAAAGGGATCACTACGCCAGCCCGCAAAGAAGCGGTAATTACCGGCATCCGTCACATGCGCGTCCTGTCCGGTCGACACGGGGGCGTGCTCGATGACGGTCTCTCCCTCCTCCCCACTACCGGCAGCAACCCCGCCCTCAACCCGAAGCACCGTCGCGGTTTGTACCCCATCCTTGTCCTGGGAGAACCGGACTCGGTAAGCGATATCGGCGATTGCGTCCCCATTTGTGTCGATCTTGAGTTCGTAGATCGCCTCGGGGGCAAAGGGCTGCGTCGCGGTCGGACCTGGTGGGTTGAAGCCGACGGACGGATGCGCGTCCATGATCAGGACCGACCGGCTCGTATCTCCTGGCTTGGGGAATGCGAAGAGGTCGCAAACGTCCACACGGGCGTCCCCGTGGGGGAACGAGAAATCGGGTCCCGAATAGTGGTGAGACATTGTTCTTCCTCTCCACCCACTCGCACCGGTGGCCGCGCCCTCAGGGCGCTGATGTACCACCTGTGTCAGCGGCCGTCCACCTAGTATCCCATCACACGCTCGTCGCACCTCTACTGTTTCCCTGGCGTCCTCCTCGCAGAAATCCCCACGTCAGTCCCCACATGTGGGGACGACGTCTCCCCACATTCACTCGTACGGTGTGATTGAAGCAAAGGACGCACGCAAGGACATGCGGAGACGCCAAGAAAGAAGGAAAGGCACGACGCACAGCATGAGCGAAACACACGCATCGACGGAGGAGTACGACGAGCCCACCTTGTACGAAATACGCATCAAGGGACACCTTGACGACCGGTGGGCCGACCGGTTCGACAGCCTGACGCTCACCCGAGAAGAGAACGGCGTCACCCTGCTCACCGGCACAGTCGTCGATCAGGCCGCATTGCACGGCTTGCTCCGAGCAGTCCGCGATCTGGGAGTGCGCTTGCTCGCGGTCACTCGCCTTCAACCCGAACCGGCAGAGGCGCCTGACGGTAGACCACAAGACACATCACACCGCTCAACAGAGGAGACACAACCATGACTCGTCTGATGACCCGTTTCCAAAAGAGTACCCGCGTGGGCATCGCGACCATAACCCTCGCCGCCCTGACACTCGTCCTACCCGCCGCTCTCCCGGTCCATGCCGAAGGGCTGAGGAATTGCGCTGACGTGGCCGGCA
>DAINCT010000512.1:0-3338 GCA_036732245.1 Chloroflexota bacterium
AGGGCCGCATCGGACAGCGGCGCCAGCGCGGGGTTGTCGAAGAGCGGAAGCACCAACCCTTCGATCAACTTATGCGTGGCTTTGCCGCCGGCCCCGTGGCTCATGTCGATGTGATCCGCCGTGAACTGCGGCGGCCGTCGCCGGGCCTGCTCCAGCGTGTCGAGGACTCGCTGCTCGGTCATTCGCCCGCGCCTACCGGTTCGCGTTCCCGGGATTTACGTCCAAAGTTGAAGTACGCCGCGCAAGCCCCCTCGGACGACACCATCAGGGTGCCAAGCGGGTGTTCCGGCGTGCAGGAGGTGCCGAAGACGCGGCATTCCCAGGGTTTGAGCACGCCCTTGAGCACTTCACCACACTGGCACGCCTTGGGGTCGGCCACGCGGACTCCGGGCACGGAGAAGCGTAGCTCGGAGTCGAACTCGGCATACGCCGGCGAGAGTTTCAAGGCCGACTGCGCAATGAAGCCCAGGCCACGCCACTCAAAGAAGGGCCGAAGCTCGAACACCTCGGACATGCTCTTGAGCGCGGCCAGGTTACCCTCCCAGGGGACGATGCGGCTGTACTGGTTCTCGACTTCGCACCGTCCGTCCGCGAGCTGTTGCATGAGCATCATGATCGATTGCAGGAGATCCAGCGGCTCAAAACCCGCCACGGCAACCGGTTTGCCGTAGTCGGCTGAGATGAATTCGTACGGTCGGCAGCCGATCACGGTTGAGACGTGGCCCGGACCGATAAAGGCATCGAGCCGGAGATCCGGCGAGTCGAGCAGCGCTCGCACCGGCGGCACGATTGTCACGTGATTGCAAAAGACGCTGAAGTTCTTGATGCCTTCCCGTTTGGCACGCCGCAGGGTGAGCGCGGTGGAGGGCGCGGTGGTTTCAAATCCGATCGCGAAGAAGACCACTTCGCGCTCCGGATTCTCGCGGGCGATCCGCAAAGCATCGAGGGGCGAGTACACCATGCGCACATCGGCGCCCCGCGCTTTGATCTCGAGCAGGCTTCCCTTTGAGCCGGGGACGCGCATCATGTCGCCGAAACACGTAAAGATCACGTTCGGGCGCTCGGCCACGGCAATGCCGTCGTCCACCCGTCCCATCGGCAGGACACACACCGGGCAGCCCGGTCCGTGGACCAGTTCTATGGATTCGGGAAGAAGGTCCTTGATCCCGTGACGGTAAATCGTATGGGTGTGGCCGCCGCATATTTCCATAATCTTGTAGTGACGCTGAGGATCGGCCAGGGTCGCAATCTGCGCGGCGACTGCTTGCGCAATCCTGGCATTGCGAAATTCATTGACGTACTTCACGGCTACCCTCCCGGTCCTCAGCCTGCCCGTGCAGACCCTCCGCACGTCCAATCGCCACACCACCGTGCGTCAGCACGACATCGCCCACTCCCACCGGCGCCACCAACTCGATCGCGATCAGCGTCCGGGCACCGGCGATGTCTTCACAGAGCGCGTCGTCACCGTCCAACTCGACGATGCGCAACGGGATGCCGGCGTCGGAGCAGACCACGCAGCCGTCATGGTCGAGCGTGCAGGCGGCTGATGCCCAGCCGCCGGTCTCGTGTGTTACCGTGCCATCGGATGTCATCGTTACTCGATCCTCGAGATACTCAGCTCTCTGAGCTCCTGTTCATAGGCTTCACCGATTTCCTCGAGCGCCTTGAGCTGCAATACCGCCTCGGCCTCGTCGATTTTGGACATGGCGAAGCCGACGTGGATCAGGACCCAGTCGCCGACCTCGATCTTCTCCTCCTCATCGTGCACCAGTCCGATGTTGATGGTGCGGCGCACGCCACTGACATTCACCTTCGCAAGTTGCAGGTCTTCATCCAGGATCTCTTCGATCCGCCCCGGTATGGCTAGACACATGGAGTCAGCCTCCTATCTGTTTCCATCATGGAACACAGTATGCGCGAGCACCGCCTGACCGAGCGAAAGTCCACCGTCGTTGGCGGGTACACGACGATGCATATACACAGAAAACCCCTCCTCCCGCAACAGGGGCGCGACTTGTCGCACCAGCAGGGTATTTTGAAACGTTCCGCCAGAAAGCGCGACGGTGCGTACTCCTCCCGCCTGACCGATGTGCCGGCATCCAGTCAGCACGACCTCGGCCATGGTGCGATGAAAGCGAGCGGCAATCTCTCCGACGGCGGTCCCTGTTACCTGATCTTCCACCACGGCACGCAGCAACTCCCGTGTTTCTACCACCCAGCCATCTCCGACCGGCCGCAGCGAGAAGGGGTACGCGTACGAGGTGGGACCGTGCGCGGCAAGCTCCAACTCGATGGCTGCTTGCCCCTCGTAGGTGGTGTTCAGGGAACCAGGTACGCCGACCAGCGCCGCGACCGTGTCGAACAGCCGGCCCGCGCTGGAGCTCTGGGGCGCCACCCAGGAGATACCGGAATCACCCGCGACGACCTGCTGCACCAGGCGAAGCGTGCGGTCGTCCACCTGTTGCAGGAACGGAATCGGCAGATCCTCAAGCTCTGGCTGAGAGTAGATGCCGCACAGGAAGGCAAACGCGGAGCGCCACGGCTGGCGAATGGCGGCTTCGCCCCCCGGCAGGGTGGCGTAGTCGAGGTGGACCCGTCGCACAAAGCCGTCGTCGATGCTTCCCTCGAAGAATTCCCCTCCCCAGAGCGTCCCGTCCGTGCCGTACCCGGTCCCATCGAAGGCTACACCGATCACACGCTCGGTCGAGGGCCGCTGATTGTCCGCCAGGCAGGAGGCAATGTGGGCGTGATGATGCTGCACACCCACCAGCTCCAGACCGGCGTCCTGCAGTTCCTGTGCGTACTGGGTGGACAGATAGTCCGGATGCAGATCGCAGGCCACCAGGCGCGGCTCGACATCGAAGAGGTTGCAATAGTGCGTGATCCCTTCCCTATACGACCGCAGCGTTTCATAGTTCTCGAGATCACCGATATGGTGGCTGACGAACGCATGCTGGTCTCGGGCCAGACAGAAGGTGTTCTTGAGATGGCCGCCACATGCCAGGGTATGGACCGAGAATCGCTGGGTCACGCTCAGCGGCGCGGGCGCATATCCACGGGAGCGCCGGGCCTGCTGGGGGTGTGTTTCCGGCTCGTCTCCACTGAGGGCCGGGAAGATGCGGAGCACGCTATCGTCGCAGCGCATGTGGATCGGGCGATCGTGCACGAGAAAGTAGTCGGCAATCTCCCCAAGCTGTTCGAAGGCCTCCGCATCCCGATACGCGATCGGCTCGCTCGAGCGGTTGCCACTGGTCATCACCAGCGGGCTGCCCATGTCGTGCAGGAGCAGATGATGGAGCGGCGTGTACGCCAGCATCATCCCGAGCGTTGTCTGG
>DAINCT010000513.1:0-3329 GCA_036732245.1 Chloroflexota bacterium
CGGCAACCTGTAGACATTGGCTGTAGAAGGGTGTAGTATTTAGAGGTAGAAAGAGCCGGCCCCGCAGGAACGGAACCGGCCCCGAAGGAGGAGCAGATGGTTAGTTCATCCGCAACCCCGGTCCAGCATACGGCACGCCGCGGCGGGCGTGACCCCGAAACCGTCGAGCTTAGCGCCCGCCCGGACGGCACATTCGGCGCTCTCAGCTCGGACGGCGCGACGATCTACAGCGTGCGTCCGGTCGGGCCGGAACGCGGCTACTCCTGCACCTGTCGGGGCTACACGGCGCGGGAGACGTGCTGTCACACACTGGCGGCGGCAGCGGCCCGTACGTGCGCCTGGTGTGACCACGTGGGGGCGGAGGTGCGGACTTATCGGAACGGTTGGGACAATGGCGCCGAGCTCAGCCTGTGCGCCGCCTGCCATCCTCAGAAGGAGGCGAAGTAATGGCTTCGGATCGCATTGCTGAACAGGTCAACGGCATCGTGACCACGGCCAACCCCAACGGCTTCAAGCTCGCGGACCGCGACGGCTGGCTTAACTTCAGTAAGTACGCTGACACGCCGCTTACCCCGCCCGAAGTGGGGCAGCGTGTCCTCGTTGGGTTGGACAAAAGCGGCTTCGTGCGCCAGGTCGTGATGTCCAGCGAGCCTATCGAGGCGGCCCTGCCTATACGCCAGCAGGCGCACCAGGATGACCGCCAGCAGGCGCCCGCGCCCGAGGTGGTGGCAGACGCCGGACTGCCCGGAAGGGAGGTGTTAATCGTCAGGCAGTCGAGTCTCAAGGCCGCGGTGGAGCTGCACGGCTCCGTTGCCTACGACGGGCCGCGCGGCGTGGACGCGCTGCTTGAGCTGGCGGAGCAATTCGAGACGTGGGTGACTCGCCCACGTGGTGAACAGAAAGGATTAGGGGAATGAAAAAGCGAATGGCATCACCCATAACCGGCGCCCCGGCAATCAAAGGAATCCTCGTTCCACTCATGCAGCGAGAGGAACCCAAGGCGGTGTTCGCCCGCATTGATCACGCATCTCTCAGCGACCCGCACGAGGCCGCGACCTGGCTCTGGATGCAGGAAGCGCCTGGCGTCGTGCTCGACTGGATCGAGGTGACGACAAAGGCCTTAATGGATATCGGGGGCGGAGAAGAACCCGACGACGCGGCCGTCGATCGCTACTTGCCGACGGCTATGGCGCACTGGAATCGAACGATTGTCCCGAACGCGAAGACGTATGCATGGGCGAAGACGAAGCTGCATGGCTGGCTACTAAGGTGGCCGGAGCGCGAGAGGGAAGCACTGTGATGGATACCACGGCGCTGCTGTACGAGGCGGAAACGATCGTCAAGTTCACCGCGGATGCCATGTTCCGCGCCGGCTCTCGCCCGATGGGACAGGCGCTCCGCTGGCGGCGGCATTGGGAGCGCCAGTGTGTCACCAATCCCGGTGCGAATAGTGAGGCGCGCCGTACCGCCGCATTGGCGCACCACGAGAAGTTACGGGCGGAATCACGGGCACTCTACGAGTTGTGCATGAACGAACCTGCGCCTAGGGTGAGTCTCTAAACCGCGCCTTAGCAGCGCATGAACGGGCGGGATGCTTTCGGGTGTCCCGCCCGTTCTCATGCCAAGAGACGATCCAGATGGCTGTGAGATATAAAGGCTCGCATGCGATACGAACCCGGATAATGTAAGTAGGTCAAATTAAGCCAACTTGAAGCCTGAGCTCCTGCGTGAGCCCGCGCACGGCAGCCTGAGCCAACGCGGCATCGGTGGTCAACGGCCGGTTGGCGAGGTTGTTCGTCGCCGCGAGCTGCGCCTGAAGCGCGGCAATCTGCTTGTTTGCCGCGTCTAGTTGCAGGTTCGCGATTGGCGCAAGCGTCTGGAGCGTGGACTGAATGTCTTGCAACGCGGTCACGGTCGGGCTTGCGGCCGACCCCTGCAAACTCCCGATGCTGCCAGTGCTGTAGGCTTGCGCATCCGGGCCTTGCATCCTGACGTAGGTCTGTATGCCTGTTTGGGTCTGGACCGGCACGAGCTGGCCGGGGTAATAGGTGCCCGGCACGGTGATCTGCAACCCGCTGATGCTGCCACCGCCTGCTGCAGCAGCATCCGCAGCCTTGGCCTGCCGTAGCCGTTCCTGATCGACGGCCGCGCCTACTTGATTCGAGTATGCTATCTGGACGTTGGCAGCTTCTTGCGCGTCGCTAACGACGGTATTCATCAAGTGGTTCGCGGCATTCTCTTGTAATCGAGCGCCAGCCAGTGCGGCAGCTACAACCGGGTCATCGGCAGACAATATCCCGGCTGTTATCTCCCGTTCAATCTCAACTCGTTTGTCCTTCCACTCCTGCGCCTTTCGTGCAAGTTCCGGATATATGTCCTCCGCGTGCAATAGCAGCGCCGAGTTATTCTGGGCATTCGTAACCGCCCGACTCGCGTCATCGACAGCATTTTGCGCTTGTGCCATGGTGGTGTGATTTGCGTGAGCCGCTCGGGCATCATCCAGCGCGCCTAAAGCCGTATTCAGGCCAGTCTGCGCGTTGATGATCGCTACGGCTGCGGTTCCGTGCACCTGTACGTCAAGGTCGGCCACGTGATTAGCGATTGCTATCTCTTGATTGCCTGCCGCGTCCAATTCTGCGAGGTGGGTTGCGATATCTGCAGACTGTCGAGCCGCCGCCTTGTTTGCCAGCCCTTCGAGGTCAGTCTCAAGGCCTTGAGCGCCGGTGAGAATGAGCTGATTTGCCGCAAGGTCAGACTCCGCACGTGCGATATCGTCGGCTGATGCGTGATTCTTACGTAAATCGTCAAGGTGCGCTTGGGCCGTGTTCACATCCGTCTGTGCCGCGGTCACGCCGGCGGCAGCTATCCCAGCCAGCGATTTGACTGTATCGAAATAGCTCTTGTCCTGGGTCAGCATCGAGGCGGTAACGTGGCTGTGGTCCTCAACGACGCCGATGCCCGCCACACGCTGTGACGGCATCGATGGCCATTGGAGCCACCCCTTTCGTATGCGACGAAAGCGGGCGCTCGGTGCGGCGGCTTCGTTTACTGCTTGGCGAGGCTCACACGGGGCGAGCGTGGCCGGTGTCTGCTAGCTGCTATGGTCCCCCTTGGGTTCAGTGCCGAACTTCTTGTCGCCGTATCGGATCACAAATACCAGCGTACGTCGAAGCACTAGCCAGAGTGCGCGGTCGTCTTCCATGTCATCCCCTCCAGTTTACCAGCGGGGCCTGGCGCTCATTCGCGGGAGTGTCAACCATGGTTGACAGGGCGTCTCACCAGTTGCCCGGTTCGCGTCTGCCCCTATACTCGCCGCCGCCCGCGTACGC
>DAINCT010000514.1:0-2667 GCA_036732245.1 Chloroflexota bacterium
GATGTGGAGTCCTTGCATGCTCCGATCGCCACAGTAAGGCAGGCGAGAGCGACTATATGCTTCTTCATAATCATGATATGTGTCATTGTGGCTAAAAGTTGGCGAGAATTGAGAAGAAGAACTGCCGGCTGGGCGGGAACGGTGTCACGTCCTGCGCCTGCCGGATGTTCTGGCTACCGAAGTTCGAGACCTCGGGGTCGAGCCCCGTATACGGTGTCCAGGTCTTCAGGTTCCTGCCGCTGAACTCGAGGCGTACGTCCTGGGCCTGGCCATGAAAAAGGGAGCTGGCCATTGATGTTGGAAGCGCGTAGGACACCGTAATCTCGCGTAGCTTGAGAAACGTGGCATTCTCGGCGTAGACGGGCTTCCCGGTTCGCCAATCCGCAAACCTATTTGCCGAAAGTACCGGGTCCTTGCCGAGAGCAGTTCCATCGAAGTAGATGTTCGTCAGGTTGATGGCTTTTCCGCCCTTGCGCCAGTCGAGCAAGCTCGTAAAGCGCAGGGGACCGAAGCCGAGGTCGTTGGAGAAACCCATCTGATAATCCGCCTGATAGTCGCCGTACGAGCCGTTCTTCTTACTCGCACAGCGGCCGGAAGAGCTCAGCGGGACATTGCAGCCGATCTGGACGTAAACCTGCGTCGGAGACATGCCCTGCTGGATGCGTCCGGCCCCGTATACCGTCGAGAATGCGCCAGCGGGGAGAAACGCCGGCACCGCCAACCGGGTCACCTTGCCCCGCCCGTGTGAGTATGTGGTGTTCGACACCCAGCTAAGTTGCCCGGCTTGAATCAGGTTCAGATTCAGCCCGATCTCCGTTCCGTGATTCACGAGCTGGTTGCCAGACTGGATGATCTTGGTCGTGAAGCCAGTAGAGGGAGCCGTCGCAGCGCTGAGGATGAGATCATCCACCTGCTTGCGATATTGCGTGACCGAGAGCTGGGCGCGCGAGTTCAGTAACGTCCAGTCGAAGCCTCCCTCCAACTCTGTGGAAGTCTCCGGCCGGATTGTCGCGAGCCCTTGTATCGCGGAGGGACGACCGCCGATGATATTGTCGTTGGTGCTCGTGATGAGCGCGGTGTACTTGTTCCCGTAAGGCGGCAGATTCCCCGCCCGCCCGTAGGCGATGCGCAGCTTGAGATTGTCGGTGAAGCTCGGGAGGTACGGAACATTGTACGATGCCGAGAACTTCGGGTACGAATAGAATTTCCTGTCGTCCCCGTTCACGCTGGAGCGCTCGGAATTGACGCCAGCCGTGACGAGCAGCCGCTCGCTAAGCGTGAGGAACTCCTCCTGGGCAAAGTAGGAGAGAGACTTGTCGATCTGCTGGTATTCATTGTTGAACGTCTGCAACGCAGCGCTCACATCGGTGATGCCGGGAGGCAGCCCGCGACCCGTTGCCGTCGTGATCTGCTGGTTCTGCCGCCCCTGCCGCAAACCTATCGACGTCGTCGCGGTAAACGGCGACGCAAAGTACTTGTGGAGCAGCGTACCATTCAGGTTCGCCGTGACGATGTTACCCTGGCTGTTGAAGACCGTGCCCGCCAGTCCATCATCGATCGGCTCGAAGAAGAGCTGGGGAGGTGAGTAAATCTTGCTCTGGTCGGAATACGAATCCACACCGCCCAGGAGTGAGAATGTGAGGCTTTGCTTCTCATGGCTGAAGATGTTCCAGTCAGCGGCGGCGCTCCCCAACAAACGATACACGTTTTCGGGTGTGCGGATCAGCGCTGCATCCTGAAGAAGGTTGGTTTGCGTAATGAGGTACGGATTCGTTGGATATACCCCGTTCTTCGGTTGGAAATCAAAGAACGATGGAGTGGACGATATGATCGTGTACGGCGCGACGCCGTTGTTGTCGTTACCGTTGATTGAGCGCTCGGTGAGCGTGTGCAGAAGCTCGCTGTTCACGCGAAACGTCAGGCTGGAGCCGACCTGTTGCGTGATGTTGGCGCGAAGCGACTGCTTCTTATACTGGGTGTTGACCTGGATGCCAGCGTCGTTCCGAAGGGAGCCAGCGACAAAATAAGTTGTCGCGCCATTCGGTGTGCCACCGCGCACGGATAGATCCGTCTCGTACGACAGAGCGTGACGGCCGTAAAGCTCCTCTTCGTAGTCGTGGCACTTTGTGGTCGCCGCATCGAAGAGTGCGACGTCGGCGGCAACGCTGGCTGGATCCGTGTCCCCAATCCAGTCGGCGTACTCCTGTCCGGAAGTGAAGCAGCGCGAGCCGAGCTTGTTGCTGAGGGATTGCGTTCCGAGCCGCTGAGTGAAGCCGACGATCGGCGCGCCCGCGGTGCCGCGCTTGGTGGTTATGACAATGACGCCGTTGGACCCTCTTGAGCCGTAAATCGCTCCCGCCGACGCTCCCTTCAGGACTTCGATCGTTTCGATGTCCGCGGGGTTGATGTCAGCGACGCGGTTGACCTGCTGATCCTGGTTGGTGGCGAAGTTTCCGCCGGACGCTCCGGTAATCGAATTGAGACCGTTTGAAATTGCGGTGTTATTGACCACGATTCCGTCGATCACATAGAGCGGACTCGAGGAGGCGTTAATCGAGGTCACGCCTCGCAACTGTATCTGCGTGCCTCCCCCGGGAGCGCCAGAGTTCGACGTGATCACCGCGCCTGGAATCTTGCCCTGAAGCGCCTGGTCGATTCCCTGCGCCG
>DAINCT010000514.1:2677-3329 GCA_036732245.1 Chloroflexota bacterium
GCTCTATTGAGCTTTTCTCCGCTCACGACCGCGACCGAGTTTGCAATGTTCCGGCTGGAAACGCTGGTCGCCTGACCTGTGACGACCTGGGTCTCGAGCTGAAGCACGTCGCGGACGAGACTGACGTTGAGTTCAGTCGCGCCAGCCGGCACGTCCGCGATTTTTTGCGTAAAGCCAATTCGCCGGACGCGAAGAGTTGCCGGTCCAGCCGGTACCGAGACTGTGAAACGTCCCTGGTCATCGGTGTAGCCTCCGAGCGTCGTCCCAACGACATTTACGCTCGCCGCGACAATGGGCTCACCGCTCCCTTCCACAGTGACGCGGCCAGTTACGAGCCGCGTCTGTGCGAAGGCGCTGGTGCCGAATAGCGCCAGCGATAGCAGTGAGAAAAGCGAAGACCTAATTGTTTTCATGCCTCTCTCCAGCATTGAATGAGGAAGGCTCACCGCAAAGTAGCGGCAAGCCGGCGCAGAGCTCTCGCGTGGTTCGGTTAGCTCTGCGGATTTTTCTTATCTGCGTTATCTACGGCTGGGCCACAATGGTGTCAAGCCCCAGGGTCGCTATGGAGCTCGGGGTGGGGCAGGTGCGGCCGTGGTCGGCGCCGCCGTCTTGTTCGTCCCGAAATCCACCACAGGCGGAGCTTCCGTTCCCG
>DAINCT010000515.1:0-3324 GCA_036732245.1 Chloroflexota bacterium
CCCCCTGCCGATGCACCGTGCCATCGGCACGTCACTCCTCATTATCACCATCAACTCCGCTGTTGGGCTGGTCACACATCTCCAGTACGGCCGGATCGACCTTCCTATTACTGCCCTGTTCATCGGGGGCGGCGTGGTCGGGACATTGATCGGCACCCGCTTCGCTGGTCAGGTGTCGGAGCAGCGTCTGCGACAGCTCTTCGCAGCCGGCTTGGTCGCTGTCTCCTGTTACCTGCTCGTCAAAAACCATCCCTCGCTGTCGGCACTGATCCTGGTCGCTCATTCCCTCTGGGAGGGGTCAGTATGATGTGCTATGACAACTGACCAACACTCCCAGCCAATGCCGCTCTACCGACGCATCTATGCTGACCTCAAGGCAAAGATCGAGGCCGGTGCCTATAGCCCGGGCGATCGTCTGCCCTCCGAGCTGGAGTTGACCAAGCTGTACGGGGTCAGCCGGATTACCTCCCGACAGGCCCTGGATCTGCTGTGCTCAGAGGGCTTGCTGGTCCGCCGACAGGGTATGGGAAGCTTCGTTGCTCCGCCCCGTGTGAGTCAGAGCCTCGTGCGACTGACCGACTTCATTGAAGACATGGCGGAGGCAGGTATGAATGCCACATCGACCGTCCTCCGCTTGGGCGAGGAGGCGGCGCCCCCCGGCATTGGGAAAGTGCTGGGGCTTGCCGAGGACGCAGTGGTGACCCGTCTCGATCGACTGCGCCTGGCGGATGATGTCCCGATCGCGCTTGACTGGACCTGGCTACCGCCGGCATTCGGCAAGCTCATTCGCGGAGAGGATCTGACGAGCCGCACCATTTACGGCATTCTCGAAGCGGAGTACGGGATTCCCGTGCTGTGGGGCGAATACACCATCGGGGCCTGCGTCGCGGGCGACGATCAGGCCGAGCTTCTGAAGATCGCACCTGGCGATCCGCTCCTGGTCTTTCGCCGCACTTCGTTCACTACCGATCGTAAGCCGGTCTACCACCAGCGACGCTTTTATCGAGCGGATCGCGTGCAATATCGGCTGGGTTTGGCCAGAACGGCTCCGGGCGAGACCACGATTGAAGCCTTTGAGCCTGTATTTGCAGCGGATGCCGTACCCAGTCAGCGCACCACGTGAGAGATGCGGTCGACACAGGCACCGCGTACGGACACATAGAAAGAAGGATGAACCATGGCTCTTGTCTTGGAACAGATATACACCGAGGGACTGGCCCAGCTCTCCTACCTCGTGGGAGATGATGAAGCCGGTGAGGTAGCCGTCATCGATCCACGCCGTGATGTGGACGTCTACCTCGAGATGGCCCAAACGCGTGGCTTGCGAATCACGCACATCGTGGAGACCCACATTCACGCGGACTTCGCATCAGGCGCCCACGAACTCAAAGCGCGCACCGGCGCCACCATCTACGGGGGGAAGAGCGGCGACTATCAATTTGCACTGGAAGAATTGAAGGACGGCGACGACCTGCACCTTGGCTCCGTCACGCTCCGGGCTCTCCATACGCCGGGGCATACCTGGGAGCACATCTCGCTCCTCATCTCGGATACGCAGCAAGGGATCGAACCGTTCGGCGTCCTGACGGGTGACACCCTCTTCAATCTCGACGTCGGCCGGCCCGACCTGGTGGGTCACGGGACGGAACACCAGTTGGCGTCAGACCTCTTTGAATCAATTTTCACCAAACTTGTCCCGCTTGGTGACCGCCTCGAGGTGTATCCCGGCCATGCCTCGGGGTCAGCCTGTGGCACCTCCATCGGCGACCGCCGGCAGAGTACGATCGGCAACGAACGCCTCTTCAGCCCCGCATTTGGGAAAGGCGATGAAGCACACTTTGTTTCATGGCTCCTGGGGAGTCTCCCAGAACCGCCGCGACACTATGCACGACTCAAGCAGGTGAATGCCATCGGTGCACCGGTGCGTGGCAGCGTGCCGGTCATACCACCGCTTTCACCCACTGAGTTTCAGTGCCGAATGCAGGACGACAGCACAGTCGTGGTCGACGCCCGATCGATCCTGGCCTTCGGCGGTGGGCACATCCCTGGCACACTCAACATTGCATTGGGTGCTGAGTTCCCGACCTGGGTCGGCTGGATGGTCCAGCCAGAGCAGCAAATCCTCCTGGTTGTGGAGAACGAGGGAGACATCTCGCATGCAGCGGAGCATCTGTTCAGGCTCGGCTACGACAATGTCGCCGGCTATCTCCATGGCGGGATGACAACCTGGCAGAATGCCGCACTGCCTCTGGACCACCTATCGGAGTGGACCGTGCACGAGCTGAACTGTCGCAAGGACGAACCACGCGTCACCGTGCTCGATGTGCGCGCAGAGAACGAATGGATAGAGGGCCATGTCCCGGGCGCACACCACATCTACGTGCCGCATCTTGAAGGACGGCTCGATGAACTCGATCGCGACCAGACCATCGCCGTGTATTGCGGCAGCGGGTACCGCGCCTCCATCGCCGCGAGCATACTGAAGAAGCGTGGTTTCCCCACGGTCGTCAACATCCCGGGGTCATGGACGGCATGGACCGAGGCCGGGCTTCCTGTGGTCGGCGGTGTGCATCAATAGCGTGGGGTCGATGGCCCCGGATGCCACATAGCGCTAAAGAAAGACCGCCACTTAATTTCAAAGGTGACATCATAGGCAGCGCTCAATCTCATCATCCCATCTCATAAGCAATGTCTCTTTTTCCTGCAAAGGCGTCGACTTCGTGAGACGCCGCCTTCGTGCTCTTCATGTACTCTCATCGACTTCGGGCACGCGCTCGTATTCCTCCTGGCGCATTTCCAGACTTGGAAGTCGGTTGTGTCGGCTCTAAGTGCGACGGGGACTCCAGCGCACCGGTGTCCTCGTCCGGGAAATGGGATCACGTCTGCCGGCAACTGCGTAGGCTGCAATGAGGTCAGTGGTCTGTTCGGGTGGCGGCGAGATTCCCAACCATGGCTGATACCCGACAACGACTCACTGCGTCCCTTGCCTCAGCCGGACGCATGTGAGACACCCGGTTTCGCTGCAACAATTCGATAGGGATGCAATCCACCATCCTGGTTGGGACGGCGAGCGTTGATGGGCGAGATATCCAGGCACATACGAGCTGCGCGGCTTGATGACATCGAAGCCATGCAAGCGATTGAGCGTGCCGCCGGACATCTGTTTGCCGACATCGGCATGGACGATGTTGCGGCTCATCCCCCGCTCGAGACTGCAGTGCTGGCTGGCTACGTTCGTGACGGGCGGGCATGGATCGCCGAGGCAGATCGTGAACCTCGCGGGTACGCCATCACGGACGTTGTGGATGGCCGGGGTCACCTGGA
>DAINCT010000516.1:0-3309 GCA_036732245.1 Chloroflexota bacterium
CCCTCTAACGGTAACGCTCTGTAACTGCAACCTTTCGGGCGGCGTAATCATCGTGAGACTCGTTGCCGGTCGCGACTACATTCTTAAGGACCCAGTGGTACTCCGCCATCCAGTTCAGATTCATGGTGGCCACAACATTGTCTGGATCGGCGGCGACATCGAACCCACGTCAGGACCGGACATCGGAATTCAGATCGGCTGGGGCGCCGGCGCTGGAGGAGGCACCATCCACCTGGAGGGCATTTACCTCCACGGTTATCTGACTGATGGCATCGAAGGCGGCGAATATGCGGGGCTCTCAAAGCCGAGCGGAACGATCGCAGATGCCATTCTGCAGATCGAGAACGTCCGAATTGAGGGGATGACGGGCAATTCGACAGTCAACCATCAGGATTGCATCCAGCATTACGGCGGTTGGAGAGACCTCCGCGTCGATCACTTCACCTGCCACACACCCTTCCAGGGCTTTGAACTGCCGTGGGAGGATGGCGCGACGACCAATCAAGGTGTCCTCTCGCATTGGGATCTCCGTAATGCCAACCTCTACGATATGCCGCCATCTGGCCTGAGTTTCCAGACATTGATTCATTTCGGTGACAAGGATGGAAGGTTTAGCGCCACCACCCACCAGCAGCGAGGCAACCTCTCGAACGTCTATCTGAACGCGACCCAGAAGACCTGCAACCAGGAAACATTCCCCAACTCAGGCAGTACGAGCACGGACGGGACCGTTGTGCGCTCCACCGTCAACTCAAATCGAACCATCACCTGGGTATCGACTTGGGCAATCCCTGGCTATGTCACGCCAGGTGTTCCACCCGGGGGTGACTATGTTCCTCGCGGAGTGGCTGGCCTCGGTTACATCAGCCCCGGGTAAAGATGTTGGGCTCTGGCGTTATGGCCGACTACATAGCGTGCTGCGGCCCGGCCTAAATGCCAACTTCATGCGCTTTCGATTTCACGACACCGGCCTGCTCATTAGGTTTGGAGCCAAAATCGTCAGCTTACTCAGACGGCGAGGACCGCAGCTTCGCCGGCGCCGACCATGGCGCGCGCATCGGCGAGGCCAGGCAGGATGTCCTCTACCGTTAGGTTGCGGCTCCAACTCTCTGGCAGCCTGACCGGCTGGCGCAGTCCATCCTTCTCCAGGGAGTGATTGGCGGCCTCCAGTACTGCGACGACTGCCAGTCCGGCCATGCCGTCGCTGAGCGGCGGCTCCCCGCTACGCACGCACGTCAGGAAGTGCTGACACTCGGCGCGCAGGGGCTCCACGATACCAATGTAGGGGATGGTAATCGGGCCGTACCGGTACGAGAGCTGAAACTCGCCGAAGGTGTCGGTCGGCGACGTCGTGACGCCCTTGTTGTAGATACGAATCTTCTCGCCCAGGGACACATCGTTGTAAACGACCATCTGCTTGTCGCCAACCACGGTGATCCTCCGCACCTTGGCGGGGTCCAGCCAGCTGACATGGAGCTGGGCATTAATGCCGCCCTTGAACTCGATCCGCACATACGCAACGTCGTGGATGTTGGCTTGTACATGAGCGCTGCCGAACGCGCTTACCGCCACCGGGACGCGCCCGAGAATATGGTTGAGGATCGAGACGTCGTGTGGCGCCAGGTCCCAGATGACATTGGACCGTGGCGAGAAGCGCCCGAGGTTGAGCCGGGCGGTGTCGACGTACAGGACCTTGCCGAACTCGGGGTCATACACGATGCGGCGCAACTCTTCGACGGCCTGGTTGTAGAGGAAGGTGTGTCCTGCCATCAGGATTAGCCTGCCATCGTTAGCGAGGCATATGAGCTCCAACGCTTCGGCGACACTGGAGCACAGCGGCTTCTCGACCAGAACGTGCTTGCCAGCGCGAAGCGCGTCGCGGGCGATTGTGAAATGACTATGGATAGGCGTGGCGACGACGACAGCCTCGACATCACTTGCCAGGAGCGCCTCGTGGTCGGTGTACGTGTGCACCCCGCCATACTGGCTGCGGACGTAGTTGAGTCGGTCCTGGCTCTTATCGGCCACCCCGAGCAGTTGGGCGTCGGCCATCGAGGCGAAGTTGCGGATCAGCTGAGGGCCCCAGTAACCGCAACCGATGACGCCCACCCGGGTCATTGGGAACTTGATGTCGCGCTATAAACGCAGGGTTGGAAACGAGTCCGGTACGCTGATCACGAGCTTAGCTGTAGCGCTAGCGAATCGCATGCCGGGTGTCCGGCCCGGACGCGAAACCACTTCCACCGGGTGCCGGGTGGAGACGTTCGCGGGGTCTGCGGGTCTGTCATTGCAGACCTGCAACTCTCTCAAGCTCGCTTCGTCGTTGGGATCGGCGCAGGCGACCAGCAGCACGCCGTTATCGATCCGGATCGGCAGCAGCGTGTTAGCGCTTGCGTAGGCGTCGTTGACCAGTCCGAGCGCCTCGACCTGGCTCGCGGTGTGAGTCAGGTCGATGGCATCGGCAGGCGGCCCGCTGCTCCCGACGAAAAGCTCGATGGTGGCACCGACGGGTGCCGTATCCCCAACCACAGCAATATCATCGGACGAGTGCCTCTCCCTGGTAAATGGGAAAGATTGCCCGACCTCGTGGGCACTTTGTCCCGACCGGCCATGCTTTTGTCCGGAGCCGCGGGTCAGAGCAGGCGAGCAATCCGGCCTGGAACCCGGAAGGTGTCCTCGGTCGTGACGAACCCGGTCGGACAGTCCGGAGGGATCAGCTCGCGGCTCGACTCACCGCGTTGACGGCGGTGCTCCGATAGCGGCGGAAGAGGATGCCAGTGTCCGCGAAGCGGACCAGGATCGCCGCGTCTGGGTTGTCAAGAAAACCGGCATCTGGCCCCGGCGTCCCCACCGACACTCCCTCGATCTCGGTCAAGGCAGACCTGGTCGACCTGCTGAGGCGCCCCCTCCGGCGGGCTGACAGGGGGTCGCCAGAACGGACTTCAGACGGATCTCTCCAAGAGTGCAAGGATCTGAATCGATAGTCGCTACACCACTGATACACGGGGCGGTACAGTCTTCCACGGGGGGAGATATATGGGGCGTCAAACTCGTTTTCGGGGGCGAACCGGCCGCCCCGGCCGGGCGCTTACTGTCGTTGCACTGGTGCTTGCCGGACTGGGTGGCCTGCTGCTATCGCTCTTGATGCTGGGACCGGCCACAAGCGCCCTAACAGCGCTTGGACCAAACGCCAAGACGGCCTATTCTCCAACACCCGGCCCAGTCGGGACCGGGAAGATCTATTACGTCTCCCCCGGCGGCAACGACGGAGATGGGCTGTCCTGGGCCCACGCCTGGAACAGTCTGGAG
>DAINCT010000517.1:0-3299 GCA_036732245.1 Chloroflexota bacterium
CGTCGCGAAGCGAGTGAACGGGAGCGATGGACGGCCATGACCGGGCGGTGGCACAGGACGCAGAATAATCCGAACGGGGATCAGCGGCCCGCAAGGGCACGACTTATCTCGTGTAAGCGCCAGAGGAGTGCAGCATGAACGAGCAAGAGGTACATATGGGGCCACCCGCCGAGGCGGCGACAGGAGAGCCAGCGACAGCAACGCCCATCGAAGAGCGGGCCAAGCGCCGTAAGCGCAAGGGACTCATTATTGTCAACACCGGGAACGGCAAGGGTAAGACCACTGCTGCGTTAGGCGTGGCCCTTCGCGCGGTGGGCAGCAACAAGCGCGTGCTCTTCCTGCAGTTCGTCAAAGGCGACTGGAAGACCGGGGAGATGAAGTCGGCAAAGCTCCTGGCGCCGAACCTCGAGTTCGTGCGGATGGGCAAAGGGTTCACGATTCCCGGATACATCCGACGGTCCATGGAGGAGCACGAAAATGCGGCCCAGGAGGCGCTCGAGGCAGCGAAGCAGCTGATGATCGCCGGTCAGTACGACATTGTTATCTTCGATGAGATCCTCTACGCGATTAAGCACGGCCTCGTCACTACGCAGCAGGTGCTGGAAGTCTTGGATTTGAAGCCGCCGATGCTGCACGTAATTCTCACCGGCCGCGACGCGCCCGGCGAGATCATTGACCGGGCCGACCTCGTCACGGAGATGGTGCAGGTACGTCATCCCCTACGCGAGCAGGGCATTCTGGCTCAGCAGGGAATCGAATTCTGATCATTCCCTTCCGACCGGGCGCTCGCGGCGCGACAAAGTCCTTATCGACGTCGTCCAACACCTGTTGGGAATCTCCGATTGAGGGTAAGGGGTCAGTCTATTGGAGAATATTGCCGGCCTCTTCATAATGAGCCCGAAGTTGCGCCACATCGAGCCGGTCAGTCGCGCTCACTTCAAAGTCGGAGCCGCCGGTTGCGGGCAACTCAAGGCCGAACCCTTGAATGGCGGCGCGTAGAAAGCGGAATTTGATTGAGGTAGGCTCGAGATAGGTTCGGCTGAGCGAGAATCTTCCCCTCGCGTATCCGGCCGCCGGGCATACCACCAGCACGCCGACGTTTCTTGGTTCGTTACGGGAAGGGTCGGGTACGTACCGGACGACGCTGTAGTGGCATACTGATTCCACGTCCATGTCTCACCCCTTCCAGAACGGCGTAAGGGTCGAAGAGACTCCCCAACCGTGCCGTGGCCAACTCAACCAATAATGTATGGTCCGGCTGCTCCTCGTGTGAAGGAAACTTTGCAATGTACGGCACGACATCACCACGAATGCGGATCGTGTACGAATGAAACCGTCCTCCACCCCGTGGCCCCAGGAGTCGGAGCATTGGTCGCGTGGCGCCCTGCGGAGCAGCATCAGCCTCCCACAAGATTTCTTCGATCTCTGAGGCCCGCACAGTGCCCGCTCTCCGTAACGCATTCCCCGAGGAGAGCATGGCCGTGTGGCTCGCAGGTTGCAAGCCTCGCCCAGACGGCTGCGACCATAGCAGTTTGCTCCCATCCGGCGCACGCAGTATCCTCCACCAATGACAAAGACTCTCATCGGCATCGACGGCTGCCGCGCCAGCTGGATCCTCGCCAGGAGCGATGCATCCCTCCGTTCTCTCCGCTTCGCCGTCACGGCGGACTTGAAGTCCGTCTTCGCGTCACTAGAGAGCGCTGATGCCCAGGTCGCGATCGACATCCCGATTGGTATCCCCGACAATGGTGCCCGCTCTGTCGACTACGCTGCCCGCGCCGTCCTCGGCTCCCCGCACTCCTGCAGCGTCTTTCCAGTACCCTGCCGCCCCACCCTCGCTGCCACGACGTATGAAGAGGCCTGCGCCATCAACCGACGGGCATCGGGCGAAGGTAAGGCCGTGTCACAGCAACTTTTCGCCCTCCTGCCCAAGATTCGCGCTGTCGACGTGTTGATGTCGCCGACACTCCAACTGCGCGTCCGAGAATGCCATCCCGAGGTCGCCTTTGCTATCCTGGCGGGCAAAGGTCGCGGCCTCGTCTATTCCAAGAAGACACCGGAAGGTGAAGCCGAGCGCACCGCCCTGCTATCGCGTTTCCTCCCGCCGTTTCAGGTCGATACTATCCGGACGACCCTCGGTGCCAGCGGTGTGGATCGCGTCGATATTGTCGATGCCCTCGTTTGCCTCCTCACCGCTCATCGCATCGCCAACGGTACGGCTACCACCCTTCCGCGCGGCCGAGTGCCGACGGACGCTCGTGGCCTACGCATGGAAATGCTGGCCTGACACTTCCTGCCTCGACTAATGCCCGTGTCCCTGACTTTACGTCCGGACGTCGGCGAGCCTAACGAGCAATCCTCCCGGCTTCGATGAGCGGTGGCTCGCGCGACTTTCCAGGCGTCTCTTCGTCAACTGCACGGCCAAGGGCCAGGAGCCGGCGATGGGCAGTGTCAGCACGCATCGTCAGTTGATAGGCGCCGACGGAGTCAGGCAATTCGGCGAGCACAGCGAGCGCCGTGCTCGACACGGATGCATACGCGGTGGGGCGCTGGGGTGCGCTATCATTCGCCGGAGACAAGCGCCCGCTGTGGTGGCAGGCGGCGCAGGACGGGAGGAAGCGTTGAGATGGCGGCGGTGCATGATGAGGTTCGCTGGAAGACGCCGGGGCCGCAGCCCAACGGGCTGGCGGCGACGCCGGAGGGTCTCTGGGTGATCGATCAGCGTGACCTGCGCGTCTACCTCCTGCGCTGGGAGGACGGCCAGGAGCTCCATTCCGCACCGACGGAAACGGCGCACTCCAGCGGCATCACCTGGGACGGTGAAGCCCTCTGGGTCGCCTCTACCTTCCACCCGATCGCCCTGTTCCGCATCGATGCTGAGACCGGGCGCACCTTACGCACGTTGCCCACGCCCGGCGCAGGAAAGTCGGGCGCGCATGGGCTGGAATGGATCAACGGCAAGCTCTGGACCGCCGTGCCCCCTTCCTCGACGATCTACGAGCTCGAGCCGGCCGATGGGCGGGTCCTCCGGTCGTTCCCGGCGCCGGGCGTCCGTCCCCACGGTCTGGCCTGGGATGGCGCCGGCCTGTGGTGCGTGGAGACGACCGACCGCACTATCACCCGCTACACGCTCGACGGCGAGGAACTGGATCGTATCGCGCTGCCGGAGGGGCCGGAGCCGCACGGCCTCACCCTCTGGGACGGCCGGCTCTGGTACTGCGATGCCGGCACGCGCGAGGTCTGCACCCTGCCGCTGCCGTCGGCGACGTGACGTGGAGGAGCCCGCCCTCTTCGACTTG
>DAINCT010000518.1:0-3296 GCA_036732245.1 Chloroflexota bacterium
CCCAGCTTTATCGACTCTGCCAGGAAGGAGTTCGCCGGCTCTACCGCCCGCTCACGCCCGCGGTGAGTAAACAACTGGCGCACGAGCTATCGGTCATCGAAGAGATGGGACTTGCCTCGTTTTTTCTCTGTGTGTGGGACATCGTACGCTTTTCCCGGGAGCGCGGCATCCGGTGTGCCGGTCGAGGATCGGCCGCCGATTCAATCGTGGCCTACGTGCTGGGCATTACCGCGGTCGACCCACTCGCGAACAATCTGTTGTTCGAGCGCTTTCTCAATCCAGGTCGCGTCGGGATGCCCGACGTCGATATCGACTTTGACTCGCGACGGCGTGATGAGGTCATTACTTATATCCAGGAGCGCTATACCACCGAGCATGCCGCCATGGTGGCAAACGTTATCACCTACCGCTCACGCTCCGCCTTTCGAGACGTGGCAAAGGCCATGGGTTTTTCTCCATCGCTGATCGATCACCTGGCGGAGAAGCTGAGCTATCGAGGCGTCACCCACATGCGTGAGGAACTCGAGCTGGCGGGAGTGGCCGCCGGGACGTCACTCGCTGTGCAGGCACAGGGCGACAGCCCCCTGGAATTGGCCGCAGCAGGGACGCCGCTGGGCATGGTACTCGAACTCTGCGAGCAGTTGGATGGCTATCCGCGCCATCTCTCGCTACACAACGGCGGTATGCTGATCACCGCCGAACCACTGGTCGACGTCGTGCCGCTGGAGTACGCGACCAGCGGCGTCCGTGTCTGCCAGTTCAACAAGGATGACGTCGAACTGCTGGGACTGATCAAGTTCGACATCCTGGGGCTTCGGACGCTTTCGATCGTCGACGAGGCGGTCCGCGGCATCGAGCGGAGTCGAGGGATCACCGTACCGATCGACGATCTCCTGCTGGACGATCCGGCGATTTACGATCTGATTTGCTCCTCAAAAACGATCGGCATCTTCCAGGTGGAGAGCCCCGGGCAATGGGCACTCCTGGCACGTTCTCAGCCTCGCACCTTTGGTGATCTGATCATCCAGATCGCGCTGTTTCGTCCCGGACCACTCCAGGGCGGGATGGTTGATCCCTACGTCGAGCGCCGGTTGGGACGGGAGCAGGTGAGCTATCCACATCCGAGCCTGGAGCGATGTCTCCGCGACACGCTGGGGGTCGTGATCTTTCAAGAGCAGGTATTGCAGGTGGCCCACGACTTTGCGGGACTGTCGTATGCGGATGCCGATGGACTGCGGCGTGCCATGTCGCACTACCGAACCGAGACGCAGATGGATGTGTGTCGGGATGCATTTGTCGAAAGTGCGGTGAAGAGTGGACGGGACCGGGAACTGGCGGAAGAGATGTATGAGGCAATCGCGTACTTCTCGGGGTACGGTTTCTGCCGGAGCCATGCCGCCGCATTTGCCAAAACGGTCTACCAGACTGCGTTTCTCAAGGTGTATTACCCGGCGGAATTTTTGGCCGCAATACTTTCGAATGAACCGTGTTGTTACTACCCAACCCAAACAGTGCTGGAGGAAGCGCGCAAATGGGGGATACGGGTGCTGCCGGTTGACATAAATAGAAGCACTGCTCGCTACGCCGTGGAACACGGAGCGATTCGAATGGGACTGATGCAGGTCAAGGGAATAACCGAGGAGACGGCAGGTGAAATCGTCGCGGCGCGCGGTCACCGCTCCTTCTCATCATTTACGGATTTCTGGCGCCGGGGCTCCACTCACCGGGATGTGGCGGAGAACCTGATAGCCGTCGGGGCCTTCGATACACTCGGCCTCAACCGTCGAGCGCTCTTGTGGCAACTGGAGGAGGTCGTGCAGACTGTTCCCCGCAACCAGGAGTCGCACACGCGTTCCCTGATACGCACGGAGGATGCGGCCTTACCGGACCTTCCACCGTTGACGGAATTGGATGTCGCCGGCCTGGACTTCACGCTGCAGGGTGCATCAGCCCGGTACAGCATCATGTCGTTCTATCGCCGTTCGCTGCAACGCGCGCGGGTCCTGTCCATCGGTCAACTGGATGGTCGAGCGTCCGGCGTGTTGGTGCGCACCGCCGGCATCGTCATCAGCCGCCAGCAACCTCCGACTGCAAAGGGGATGACGTTTCTGGTGCTGGCCGACGAGGAGGGCGAACTGCCGGTTGCCGTCTTCCCCAACGTGTATCGCGACTACCGGCTCGTCGTCAACGGCAGCTCGTCACTCATCATCGAAGGAACGATCCAGCGGGAGCGATACGTCACCTCGCTATTGGCCAGACGTCTCTGGCGATTGAACGATGTGGCCGAACTCGATACGAAGCCACTTTCCGTGCATACATACCAGCCACGTCTACTCAGCGGGTAAGTCCGTCCCTCAATAATCGAGCTTCGAGGCAGTGAAGCAAGGTGTCCTGCTCCGAATGGGCCGTCATCGCAGCTCCTCTGCTAACTCTCGGTAGTGCGGACTGAGCTCGGTCCAGCGTTCCTCCCAGCTACCCGGAACGCGCCCGTCGAGATAGGACACCAAGTCTTCCACGTGGGCTTGCCATCCGGCGCCGTGTGCTGCCACTTCTTCGAGGGGAAGTCCGCGTTCTTCGATCACGAGTCGGGTTTTCCCGTCTTCGTTGGCGAGTGTCGCCTCGATCACGGTCTCGTCGTCACTTCCGATGCCCATGGTGGCCACGATGAGACGGTGCGGTTCGCACACGTCGACCCGCCCAGGCCCGTCCCAGCCGCTCGTGAAGCGGGAATGGAATTGTCCTCCGGGCCGTAGATCTCCCGTGACCTCGGCGATCCAGCGCGACAGCCGTTCGGGCTCAGTCAGCGCCGACCACACGTCGGCGATCGCGGTGTCGTAAACATCCTCCATCCGGACCGTTCCTTTGCCGTTTTCGGCTCGGATACTGCCGATGACTCGGCTCCTGGAGCGAGGGGTGGTCATGTCGTCCTCCTGTGATGGTGTTTTCCTAGAGCAACTTCGGTGTGCAGCGCGTCAAGGCGCTGCTCCCAGAGGTTTCGGTAGTGACCGAGCCAGGTATCAAGTTCGGCGAGCGGCTCGGGGCGAAGATAGTAGACGCGCCACTGCGCCTCGTGGTGCACCTCGACCAGCCCCGCTTCTCGCAGTACGCGCAGGTGGCGAGAGACTCCGGGCCGGGCGATCGGCAACCGCTCGGCCAGTTCCCCTACAGTGGCGGGGCCTCGCCGTAGCGTCTCCAACATCGTGCGCCGACTCTCGTCAGAAAGTGCATGTAAAACAGCGTCCATGTAGCTAATGTACCCGATTGGGTACGTACGCGTCAAGGTACATACAAAAGGT
>DAINCT010000519.1:0-3276 GCA_036732245.1 Chloroflexota bacterium
GTCCTCGAAGTCCGGGGCGAGTTCGTCTTCCGGCACTTCGCCTCCTCGTTCCTGGAGTAGGGAACCGGCAGTCCGAGAGGCCACCGCGTAGGCGAATCCTCGGCGCTGGAGAAAGCCGATCATGCGGGAGAGGAAGTCTCGGTCGCCCAGCGTCCGGTACGATCGCATCTTTTTCCGGCCGGCCTCCAATGCGATTTCAGTTTCGTCCCCGATGGATTGGAGCGCCGTCTCGATCGTTTCCGTTGCCAGTCCTTTCTGGCGAAGCTCGACCCGCAGCGCACGGGCACCGCGAGGTCGGAAGTTCTGCCGATTTTCAACCCAGAAGCGAGCAAATTCGTCGTCATTCACCAGGTTGACGCGTTGAAGTCGCTCGATCACAGCCTCCACCACCTGCGGATCGGCTGCTTTGCGACGAAAGTAATCACGTATCTCGCGGGCACTGCGTGGTCGGTAGGACAGGAAGTTCAGAGCGGCATTGTAGGCTCGCTCGGCGGAGTCGTCCCCCTCGAGCGCCTCAATATCGGCGTCCGAGAGCTCGCGACCGCGCGACACGTGGTGGGCCGCAATCACCAGGGCCGACGCGCCAAACGCGAACTGTCCGTCCAGGTACACGTTCACCCGTTCGGGATTGTTCTTTTGCGCTTCCAGGGCGGTAACAACCGGCATAGTCCTTTGTACCCATTGTCCGCCTGTCCGCGCCATTGCTATACTTTTGGCAGTATTTACGTAGCAAAATCATCCACCTCGGGATCGCTGTGCAGGCCCTATTTAGTCAGATCCTCGAGACGTTCGGGCGCTTTAGTCTTTCCAGCGCGCTCGATATCTTCATCATCACGATCGTGTTTTACGGTGTGCTCATGGTCGTCCGCGGTACGCGGGCGGACCAGGTGCTGCGCGGTGTGATCCTGCTGTTCATCTTCTTCTCGATCATGGCGGCAGCCTTTCACTTGACGATGGTCGACTGGCTCCTGCGGAACTCTCCGGTCGTGCTCTTGGTCGCCATACCAATCATCTTCCAGCCTGAGCTGCGGCGAGCACTGGAGCAGGTAGGTCGAACCAGCGCGATCATCAATCACCCTCTGGCTACCTTGCAAATGCCGCTCTTGCCGACAACCATAGAGGAGTTGGTAACAGCGGTGGACCGACTGGCCACGCGCCACTATGGCGCGCTATTGGTGCTGGAAGGCACCACCGGCCTGGAAGACTTCGTCCGAAGCGGCGTGCGGGTCGATGCCGAGGTGACGGCTGATCTGCTGGTCACGATCTTTTTCGTGCACTCACCGCTGCACGATGGCGCAGTGATTATCCGAGGAGATCGAGTGCTGGCAGCAGGCTGCGTGCTGCCGCTCACAGACAACCCGCGCGCCGTCGGACGGGGAACTCGTCACCGCGCCGCGATCGGGATCACGGAGCAAACTGATGCGGCCTGTATTGTGGTATCGGAGGAGACCGGGGAAATCTCGATCGCACGGGCCGGGAACCTGTTGACCAACGTGAGTCGCGACCGGCTGGTGCGGTACATCGAGCTGTTTTACAACTCGAGGACGCCGGTGGTCGAGCCCACGCTGGTGCCGACGGGCGGACTGTAGCCGTTGGCCGAACGAACGCACGGCAGTAGCTCAAGGACGACCGCGCCGCGGGTGCGGTCGTTCGGGACGGCGGCGGTCTCAGCCCGCAACGCGTTTGCCTGGGTCTGGTCACGCGAATCGCTTTTGCGGTTGGCCCTCTCATTCGTCTTGTCGGTAGCTTTGTGGCTGTACATCACTGAAAAGCAAGATCCTGGACTGGCGCAAGATTTTCCGCAGCCGTTGCCGATCGAGACGGTCAATGTCGGTGGCAAGCTCGCCGTGAAGACGAATGTAACGAGCGTCCGCGTGCGTTACCGAGCAGATTCGCCGGGAGTGATCGTGACTTCGGTCAACTTCCATCCGATCGTCAGTTTATTGGGCATGACAGCGGGTCCGCCCCGGCTGGTCGCGGTCCAGGTGATCCCCGATCCAGGATTGCATGTCGTACAGGTGTCGCCGGCCAGCGTGGTGGTCACCATAGACCGGATCGAGAGTCGCGTAGTGCAGGTGACGCCATTGCTCTTGAACGGTCCTCCCAATGGATTCGCGCTCGGGAAGATCGTACTCAATCCCAGCACGATTCGAATACAGGGTCCGCATACGATCCTCTCGCAGATTACCGGAGCATCCGTCCCACTCAACCTCTCGAACGTGACTGCCACGATCGATAATTCGTATAAACCCGTGTTGCGCGACGGCCAGGGCGGGTCCCTGAAGATTGCCGGTCAGGTGCAAATGGATCCGACTCAGGTCCAGGTCCACGTTCCCATTTCGGCTCTATCGAGCCTGAAATCCTTGCCCGTGTTGGTGCCGCTCTCGGGACAGGCGAAAGCGGGATACAGGATCGTAAGCCTGATTACCAACCCCCAGTCGATAACGGCGCAAGGGTCACCGACCGCCCTTAGCAAGACAAACTCCGCGATTACTACGCCCGTGCACGTAACCGGCCGGAAGGCAACCTTCACGGCCCGCGTGCAAATTCGTTTGCCGAAGGGCCTGTCGTCCGGCACGACCTCCGCATTCGTCACGATCGGGATACAGCCGATCAAGACAAAGTAGTCACAGCCGCGTCGCACCGACTGATCCGGGAGGCCTCGATTCCACGAGAGCCGAGCGGGTTAGACCGCGACCGGCTGGGGCTCCAATCGGTACTCGAGAATCCCGCGCAAGAACTGGCCGGTGTAAGAATGCTCGCAGAGTGCCACGTCTTCCGGCGTGCCTTCGGCCACGATCGATCCACCCAGATCTCCGCCCTCCGGCCCAAGGTCGATGAGCCAGTCCGCGGTCTTGATGACATCCAAGTTGTGCTCGATCACGACCACGGTGTTGCCCTGGTCGACCAGCCGATTCAGGACGAGCAGGAGTTTTTCGACGTCGGCAAAGTGCAAACCGGTCGTCGGTTCGTCCAGGATGTAGAGGGTCTTACCGGTGGCCCGTTTACTCAGTTCAGTCGCCAATTTGATGCGCTGAGCCTCACCCCCGGACAAAGTGGTGGAAGGCTGGCCAACGCGGATATACCCGAGTCCAACATCGCGCAATGTACGGAGCTTGTTGGCAATGGACGGCATGTTTTCGAAGATGTCGAGAGCTTCGCTGACCGTCATGTCAAGCACATCGCTGATCGATCTGTTCTTGAACTTGATTTCGAGTGCTTCGCGGTTGTATCGCTTCCCTTTGCAGACCTCGCACGGCACATACACGTCCGGGA
>DAINCT010000520.1:0-3269 GCA_036732245.1 Chloroflexota bacterium
ATCACCCCGCATGTGGCTGGATGGAGTCCCAGACAGCTTGACCGTGCCTATGCCTTCGTGCGCGACCAAATCTGCCGCTATCTGTCGGGCGAGCCGCTCCTCAATCTGGTTACGGACGGCTACTAGGCTTCGTTCGCGCCGACGGTGCTCTGGACCCGGCCTCGGTCTTGGCGGACTGGACATCCACGAGGATGGCCTGCGCGGCATTGTGCCCAGGCGCGCCGCTGACCTCGCCACCAGGATGGGTGCCGGCGCCACACATGTAGAGGCCGGCAATGGGAGTCCGATACCCACCGCGGCTGAACAGACGATTCCCGAGAAGCTGTCCCGGCGCGTGGTTGGTGTGGTGGTAATTGCCATCGGTGATGTTGAGCCGACGCTCGATGTCGACCGGCGTCAGCAACAGCCAGTCGGTCACGGACTTCCTGAAGTTTGGCGCGTACTCGGTGAACAGGTCGATCAGTCGCTCTCCCTCTCCCTGCCGAAGCTCATCCCATGTGCTGCCCTTCGGATGAACCGGCTCATAACGGATCCACATGGAGACGATGTGTTTGCCCTGGGGCGCGATGCTCGTGTCATAGACGGTCGGAATCTGGATATCGAAGATTGGCGCGGCAGAAACCTTCCCCGCCATCGCATCTTCGACGGATTTTCGGTAATAGGTGGTCGATGGGCAGATCCGGATCATCACGAGCGAACGCGGATCAAACCCGGCTCCGAGGTGTCGGCTGAAATCGGGAAGCTCGTCGACGGCGGTATGCAATTTCATCGTTCCGCAGTCGGTGTCTAGCCGCTCCATCTCGGACCGGATGGTAGGGGTGCGGTGATCGGCGGGAAGGAGTTGAAGGAAGGTGCGCTTCGGATCTGCGTTGGACACCACCATCCTTGACCGAAGTTCCTGGCCATCGGCTAACACCACCCCGTACGCGCGACGGTCGTCGCAGAGGATCCTTACAACGTCCGCCCCGACCCGGATCTTCGCTCCAAAACCTTCGGCGGCGCGCGCGACGGACAGGCTGAGCGCGCCCATGCCTCCGACCGCCAATCCCTGACCCGACGGGTCCATCCAATGTGGGGTCCGTGCCGTCGCATAGCCGAGGAGGACGCCTGGCCGGTCGAACTCTTTCACATCCAGCGTCTGCACGACCGACGCCTTCGCTTCATCCGAAACGAAACACTCGTCGAGTAGGGCGGTCATTGTGCCGGAGAGCAGTCGCTCTACGAGGGCCTCCTCGCCCGTTCCGCGCACATCTGCTCGTAACTCTTCTATCGTGGGCGGCTCCGTTAGGAAGTATCGGTGAATGAGAGTCGCAGCTTTGGTCCAGAAGTGCAGCCAGCGCCGGTAGCCCGCCCCGTCGCCAGCCCCGAAGGTTTCGTACTCCCCACAGGTTCGGCTCTCGTCCTGCCACTGATGGAGGTACCGGCCGTCGGGCAAGGGGAAGAACCGAAATGGGTCAATGGGGAGGACTCGCAAGCCGTGCCGATAGAGGTCCAAGTCTTTGACCACCCTGTCTTGCAGCAGATGGATGAGGTAAGAACACGTTGAAATATGGAAGCCCGGAAAAAGCTCCTCGGTCGCGGCCGCTCCACCCACGAGGTGTCGCCGTTCCAAAACGAGCACGTCGAGGCCGGCGCGCGCCAGATAGGCAGCGGTCACCAGGCCGTTGCTTCCCCCACCGATGACGATCACATCGTGCTCAGTTTGCCCTAGCGTCATTGTCCACTGATCTCCTGGAGGCGTTGGTTGGAATCGGATGCAGCCCGCATCCGATTGTCAATCCGAAGCATGCCCGGTCGCGGGAGGTCGTTGAAAGAGCTCGATCAGGTAGCCGTCCGGGTCGCTGAAATAAACGCCGCGAGCCCCTTTGTTCGGCCCCGCGGTGATCAACTCGGGTGCGACGGCGCGGGAGTGGAATCCCTTTTCCGTGAGGCGCTGGTGGATCGCAGCGATGTCTGACACATAAAGGCAGAGATGGCCGGCCCCTGGATCACACGGCCGGGCAGAGGCCGGGTGGCGCTCGAGGCCGCGAAACTCGATCAGCTCGATAAAGGCATCGCTTCCTGGGATCTTTAGGTAGACGATCCGCAGCTCAGTCGCGTTGAGGGCGAGGATACGAAAAAGGTACGCGTCTTTCGCAATCCGATCCACCACAGTCTCCAACCCAAGACCATCGCGATAAAAGGCCAGCGAACGGTCCATGTCGCTGACACTGACCCCGCCGTGGAAGAGGCCGACTATTGGCTGCATCTTCAAGTCCTCCTAAATATCTGCAGGTCTTGTCCCCGAACGCATTAGACGTAAGGCCTGCGCGAGTGGGCCCGCCGTGCTCCCCTGGACCAGGATGGTTAGCAGAATTGCGAGCGTCGTGACCGCAGTTATCTCGGCCATGTGGGGAGTGTGTCGCGCGGCAAGCGCAGCCACCAGTGCAGCCGGAATAACGCCCGTCTCCCGAGACCAGCTTAGAAAGACCAGGTCGGCCACTCTCCACCCCGCCCGGCGGTCCGGAAGGGTACAAAAGAGCACGGCGACGGGCCGCGCGATCAACATTAGGACCATCACGGTGAGCAGGGCCGGCACCATCAGGGCTAGGAGACTATGCAGGTCCAGGTCGCTTCCCAAAAGAACGAAAAGGAAAATCCGGAAAAGCCCGGCCGTCGCGTCGAGGTAGTGGTTTGTTCGCTCATGAAGCGCGACATTTGCGCGAAATCGAGAATACTGCATGTTGCCGACGACCAAGCCAGCAGCGAACGCCGCCATGAAGCCGCTGGCACCGATCGATTCCGCGGCAGCGTAGCTCAGAATAACGAGCCCCAGAAGCAAGACACTTGAGTACGCGCGTAGCCACCCCCGTTCGGCCATCAGCAGGCCAGCTGCCAATCCGCCCGCGGCGCCGATTCCAAGGCTTGCCACCACCTGCCAGACGAAGCCCGTCGCCACCCCCAGCGCGCTCGGCGCGCCGCCTAGGGCCAGCGGAAGGACGGCAAAGGTAAAGATCGTGCCGGTCGCATCGTTGAGAGCCGACTCGGCCAGGATGGTCTGTTTGAGCCGAGCAGGGACTGGCACCTGCTCGAGCAGAGGGATCAGCGTAGCCGGGTCCGTAGAGGCGATGACAGCGGCGATCAGGACACCGGTCGCGAAGGTGACGCCGAACAGGGAAGCCGCGGCAGCTCCCGTCAGCAGGCCAGTCAGCACGACACCCACAGTCGCGAGCAACCCAACGGTAATCCACACTGAGCGCAACACCCTGAATTCGAGGGCAGTACCGCCG
>DAINCT010000521.1:0-3262 GCA_036732245.1 Chloroflexota bacterium
TTCGAGGGGTCGTAATTCACGCCGAACCAGGGCGAGTCGATCTGTTCCACGATGCGTCGAAATACCGGCCCATGTTGTGCGAATTCCGGATACGTCCAGTAGTTGTCCTTGTAATGGTTTTCCATCGCCAGGATCACGCCGCGCTGCGCCGCGTGCGGCAGGAGCTGCTGGATACAATCCACCACCATCTCCACCCCCTCGTCCTCCGAGATCGTGGGGCGGCGCTGACCAGACAGCACGCGGCAGGTGCGGGGCGCCGCGGCGTCGAAGAACGCCACGAGATCGATCATCTCCTTCATGCGCTTGACCTCCTCCCGTCGCTCGCCGGCATTTGGCCGGGTGAAGTCGGGTGAGGTGCAGAGCATCGGCATCGCGAGCCGGTGCCGGTTCAAGGCGGCGCGGACGGTTTCCAGGTACGCGCGGTCCAGGGACGGGAAGAAGCCGGCGTAGAACTCGAGGCCCTCGACCCCAAGGGTCGCACCCAGGTCAATCCACTCGAGGAGGGAGAGGCTACGGGTGACGCAAAGCTCATCCATGAAGCACTTTGGAAATGCCGCCAGGTGAATTTCGGGGTCAGTTCCAGTCACAGTCATGAGGCATCGTAGCGGGTGGCCCGAGTGCCGCCCGCCCAGCGCCGCCAACCGTTGATGTCCCAGGCACGCGACAATGAATGAGCTGTCGTAGGGGACGGCCGCCGCGCCGTCCAGCCCGTGGCGCATGGAAAGGCACAGGCGAATCGCCACGCCGGGCGATCCCTACGAACGCTGGATTTAAGGACTCGTATTTTTATTTCTGGTCTCCCTATGGAATCAGTACTGGTTTTGCGACCTCTCCACTCTCCATTTCCATCAGGGCCTCGTGCCACTGCGCCAGTGGATACGTTCGTACGAGTGGACGGACGTCCAATGCCCGGCTCCCCAGCAATCCCAGCACGCGCTCCCAGGTTGCCCAGGTGTGGCTGAACGATCCCTGCAGAGTCGCTGCTTTGGCGATCAGCGGGTCGAGGGAGAACTGGAGCGGCTCCCGCCCCCAGCCCACTTTCGTGATGTGACCGGCCGGCCGCACGACCTGGAGCGCCGTACGGAGCGTCCCGGAGACGCCGGCGGCGTCGATCACAAGATCCGCTCCCAGGCCGTCGCCCACTGCCCGCACGATCTCGTTCACATCCTCTCGGTCGGCCACCACCGTCCGTGTCGCGCCGTATCCCTCGGCCAGGGCCAGGCGCGCGGCATCCCGCGCGATCCCCACGACAATGAGTGCGGAGGGCCGGGTGGTAGCCAGGAGCGCAGTACACAGAAGGCCCACCGGACCGGGACCAAGCACCACGGCGATATCGCCCGGTCGCGGGTTGGACTGCTCCAGCACCGCATTCGCCGCGACACAGCAGGGCTCGGTCACCGCCGCTTCCTCCCAGCCGATCGTCTGCGGAATACGGTGCAAGAGCGGGGCGCGTACCACCACGTACTCCGCCGCCGCGCCGTCCATGCCGTAGCCGAAACCCAGGCGGTAGGGACAGAGATTGTAGCGTCCGGTGCGACACAGCGCGCACTGCCCGCAGACCCGCGCCGCGGTCTCAGAGGCCACGCGGTCGCCGATGCTCCAGCCCTCGACCGCCGGTCCGAGTGCCGCCACTTCTCCGCAGAATTCGTGGCCCAGCGTAACCGGCCAATTCACGGCCCATGATTGGGTGCCGTGATACTGATGCAGGTCGCTGCCGCAGATGCCGACCGCGCGCACCCGCAACAGGACCTCGCCATGACTCGGCGAGGGTACCGACATCTCCCGTAACTCGACCGAGCCCGGCTCAGGGGAGAAGTTCACCAGCGCGGTCATCGTCTGGGTGGATGGGCTCAGTACTCCGGCTCCCTCACTCATAACTCCAGGATAAGGAAGGAATGGTCACCGAAAGCGAACTCCATGCACCCCCGCCAGAGAAAAGACCGCCGTTGCCCGGGCCTGACGCGGCCGTGCCGCACCACAGCCAGAGGATGTACTGGTGGGCATTATCAACCCACAACCGCGTCGAGAGTGTTGCCGCGGAATTGGTGCCGTGGTCATCCGTTTGGGTGAAGTGCGACGTGTCGTTCCAGAGCGACTGCCGCTGGTCTACCACGGCGCCGGAAAAAGCACCGTTCAGATCGTAGCTCCCCACGTACAGACCCATAAATGCGTCGGTGTGAGCCGTATCGAACACTGCGTAATCACTCCACGACCAGGCGATCGCGGGCGTGCTCCAGAATTGCAGAACACCCCCCTGGGTCGGCGGATAGAAGTAGATTCCAAGTGCACCGCGCACGCTGGCGCTGCCGCTGTCCGACCGATCTGCATCGGTCCACAGCCCGATTATTCCATTCGTCCCTGTTGCCTGTGCTCCTCCTCTCGCATCGCCCTCTATTCCGGACCATTGCCACGAATAGGGAAACGGTGGCACCAGTCTGGCGCCCAGCGGGCCCGTAAAGATCTCGGGATCGATGCTCACGAGCATGGGCGGTTTGACGCGAGATTTCTTTGGCGCAAGCTGACGGAAGTCGCGAACCGCTCGGACTGCCTCGTGATCGTCTTGCGCCGACGCGATGATCGGGGCGTAGATGGTTTTCCGGAGCGCAGCAACCGCCGACTCTCGTGTCCGTTTCTCCGATAACTCAGCGGCAAGGCTCTTCTCGAGCTCCTGCATCGAATCGCGCACCAGGTCCTCCGGCAGCCGGGCGCGTCCCATCAGGCCATCGAGGCGGGCCTCGACATTACCACTCGTTCTTTTCGTCGCCATGGCGGTACCTCCTGTGACTCGACAGCGTAACGCTGTCAACGTACACCTGTTCGAGAGCATGGTCAAGGCACGTACGGTTGGCGGGCTGAAGACGCAGCGAGTGCGGTGGGGTGCGATACACTCGTCTGCCGGCTATCGCAGCCGGAGTCTTCCGATCCACCGGTCTCGCGCCGGAGAAGATGAGTCGATGAAGGTCGTGATGCCTGGTCGTAGGAGAGATGCTCCCATGATGAAACCGATCGTCCAGGTCTCGATCGACCTTACGTCCCTGGAGGAAGCGCTTCATATCGCCGAGATCGCGGTGCAGGCCGGAGTGGATTGGCTTGAGGCCGGCACGCCGCTCCTCCTGGCCGAAGGGCTGCATGCCGTGCAGGCACTGCACGAGCGCTTCCCCGACCATCCGATCGTAGCGGACCTGAAGACGATGGATGGTGGCTACCTGGAAGCCGAGATGATGGCGAAGGCCGGCGCCTCGATGGTGGTCGTCATGGGCGT
>DAINCT010000522.1:0-2913 GCA_036732245.1 Chloroflexota bacterium
CTATGAGCCTGCGCTCGACGATCAGTACGCGCGGCTGGGTGTGGAGGACCCGCGCATCACGCCCTTGGAGGGGCAGTACTATCTCACCTATTGCAAGGCCTCGGTCGATACGGCTGATACGCCTCCGCTGTATTGGGAAACGGCGCCTTTCAGGGTGCGCACCGGCATCGGCCTGACACGCGATTTTCACTCCATGGTGGAGGTGTCTTCCCTCCTACCACAGGTCAATACCAAGGATGGCGTGCTCTTTCCGGAACGCATCGGCGGCGAATACGCAGCGTTGGTGCGCGAGTTCCCGAACATCCAGTACCTGACGTCGCCTGATCTCCATGAATGGTCCGAGCCGGTCACGGTCATGGAACGGATCCCTGGCACCTGGGAAGGCGAGCGTATTGGGGCCGGACCACCTCCCATTAGGACGCCCTGGGGTTGGCTCTTGCTGTATCACGGCAATGAGTACCTGCACATGCCCGACAACCAGCGCATGTACTGTATGGGCCTGGCGGTGCTAGACGCGGACGATCCGACCAGGGTCTTGTACCGGCATCCCGAACCGATCTTCCGCCCGGAAGCGCCATACGAGATCGCGGGACCGGTCGGCAATGTGGTCTTCGGCACCGGCGTGGCGGAACTCGGCGATCGCCTCTTCCTGTATTACGGCGCCGGCGACGGGGTTATCGGCGTGGCCACGGCCAATCGAGTCGACCTGTACGATCTGATCAAGCATGGCGTCGGGTGAACGAGCAGCCTCAGTCGGTCATGGTCGTCACTACCCGCGCGGCTGAAGACCGCAGGGGCTAACACGAGGCCGAACCATCTCGGTATTGCCGGATTCACAATCCACCTTTATAGTGATATTCACTACTGGATACTCCTTTCGAAGGAGTATCCACTGGAGACGGATATCAGGAGGAGGAGAGACGAATGGCAAGCACGGCGCTACGTAGGGAACATGATCTGACCCGGACCACGGCCGCGGCGCTCGAGGAGAAGCAAAAACTCCAGAAACACTTTGGGCGCTTCGACATGCTGTTCTTCCTTATATGTACCCTGGTTGGGCTCGACACCATTGGGCAGGTGGCCGCCGGCGGAGCCCAATCTTTTTCCTGGCTCATCATCATGGGCCTGCTCTTCTTCATTCCGTACGCACTGCTCATCTCCGAACTTGGTTCCGCATTTCGGCAAGAGGGTGGTCCGTACGTCTGGAGTCGTCTCTCGTTCGGCCGCTTCGTCGGCTCCGTCACATCCCTCCTGTACTGGGTTTCAAACCCGATCTGGGTGGGCGGTGCACTGTGTATTACGTCCATAGCGGCCTTCAGCACCTTCTTCACCAATATTCAGACCGGCAATGAGGTCGCGAAGTACCTCTTCGCGCTGGTTTTCATCTGGTTCACCGTCGCGGCTGCCATCGTGTCTTTTAAGGAAGGGAAATGGATCCCGACCATCGGCGCGTGGGCACGCATCTTCATCCTTGGCTTCTTCACGCTCTCGGTTGTGCTCTACGGCATCAAGAACGGTCTGCATGGGTTTGGAGCCAGCCACTTTGGCGTCACCTATGTCACCTTCATCGCGGTCGCACCCGTGCTCTTCTTTAACTACGTGGGCTTCGAGCTCCCCAGCGCGGCCGGCGAGGAAATGAAGAATCCGGCGGTCGACGTGCCGTACTGCGTGCTTCGCTCCGCCATTGGCGCGATTGTGCTCTATGGCGGTCCGATCCTGGGCATTCTGCTGGTGCTCCCCACGAGTCAGGTCACGGGCCTGAGTGGCTTTGTCGATGCCATCAAGGCGGTGTTCACCGTCTACGGTGGTCATGTCGCCAAGGACGGTACAGTGGCGCTGACCGGTGCCGGGCAAGCGCTGGGGTACGTTGCCGCGATCGCCTTTATCTTCGCGTTGCTCACCAGCGGGACGACGTGGATCATGGGCGCCGATCGCACGCTCGCCGTGACTGCGTTTGATGGCGGCGGCCCGCGCATCCTCGGGACGTTTTCTCGTCGCTTTGGGACGCCGATCTACGTCAACGTGATGTCCGGTATCGTCTCGACGATTGTCATGATTGTTGCCTTTCACTACTCAGGAAGTAATTCCAACAATTACTTCAAGGCGGTGCTGGGTCTCGCCATCTCCACGACCACCATCGCCTACCTCTTCATCTACCCGGCGATCATCAGGCTGCGGTATACCCATCCTGAAGTCCAGCGCCCGTACCGCATTCCCGGCGGGATGATCGGCGTCTGGCTCGTGGGCGTGCTCACCACGGCCTGGGCGCTGCTGGCAACAGTCGTATTGGTCTGGCCGGGCTTCGGCGTTGGTTGGTTCGGCACGAGTGGATCCGCGGATGCCTCGTTGCCCGCCGGCCTCACCCGTGGACAGTTCGAGTTCACCCAGTTCATCCCACTCATCGTGCTGGTTGTAGTGGGGGTGATCTTCTATATCCTGGGGCGCCAGACCCGCGAGCAGGAGGTCGACGTGCCGGAATCCGTCCTGGCGGCGGAAGAGACGATCATCGCCTTCAGTTCGTCACCCGCTTAAACCAAACGTCCGTACGATCTCAAGGGCCGGCGAGGGTGGCCGTAGGGCTGCCCTCGTCGCGCTGTTTCACTCGCCTGCAGGAGCAGTCATGTGTACCGATTTCCCACCCGACAGTGCGTCCGCGCTGGCCGAAAGCCTGGATCGCGGCTACACCCTTCCCGCCACCTGGTACACGGATGATGCCCACTTCGCGTGCGAAAAGAACCGCATCTTCCGTCACTGCTGGCAGTATGCCGGCCTGACCGAAGCCGTTTCCAAACGCGGCGATTTTTTTACGTACGCGGCGGGCGATGTGCCGATCGTCGTGGTGCGCGCCGGCGATGGACAGCTCCGCGCCTTTGCCAATGTCTGCCGCCACCGAGGATCGACGCTGGTGCTCGA
>DAINCT010000522.1:2923-3247 GCA_036732245.1 Chloroflexota bacterium
CCCCCGCCAGTCGATGCAGTGCCACTACCACGCCTGGACCTATGGGCTCGACGGTTCACTGCTGGCGGCGCCCGGCTCGAAGTTGGAGCCGGACTTCGACCCGAGCCAGTTCTCCCTCTTCCCCGTACAGGTAGACACCTGGGGGCCGTTCGTCTTTGTCAATCCCGATCTGGAAGCCGATCCCCTTTCCGCCACTCTGGGAACGCTACCGCAACTGGTAGCCGAAACGGGCATAGATCTGGATGCGATTCGCTGCCGGAAGCGCGACACCTACGAGACAGCGGCGAATTGGAAGGTGGTGGTCGACAACTATCTGGAGTGTTA
>DAINCT010000523.1:0-3247 GCA_036732245.1 Chloroflexota bacterium
CTTATGTGGACGTCGGCCTCTTCAATGAGCGCTGTGAGATCTTGCTGGGCACCATGGTGGGCGTTATCGGCGTCGCGCCTCGTTTTTTGGCTGGCCAGCGCGCCTCGCTCCCGACGGTACCCCGTACATTGTCCAGCCGCTGGACGGATGCCGCATGACGCCGATTGTCAGGAATCTGGCGGCCCTGCTCAGTTCGCAGGTGGCAACTTGGGGTGCGACCATCATCTGGACAATCTTCGTTCCCCGCATCCTGGGCGATGCCCAGCTGGGGCGCTGGGGCTTCGCCTACGCATTCACCGCCTTGTTCTCGCTCGTCGCCGGCATGGGTACCGCGCCGTTCATCACAATGGAAACAGCCCGCGATCCCTCACGCCTCGGGTTCTGGGTCTTCAACACCATGCTGATGAAAGTTCCCATTGTCGTGATCGCCTCTCTGGCGGCGATCCTCCTAGTCCATGTCCTGGGCTACCCGCCGGAAACCTGCTTGCTGGTCGCCTCCATGTGCGTCGGCATGAGCTTGTATGTCCTGAACCAGACGATGATCGCCGGGCTGCAGGGCGAGCAGCGCATGGGACGCACGGCAGCCTGGTACGTCGTCCAGCGGTACGCCGAGGTTGCCGGCACGGTGGTGGTGCTCTTTACGCGCAAGAGTCTCATCCTTATGGCGCTCTGTTCGTCGGGCGCCGAGTTCCTCTCCAGCATCGGCAACGGCCCGCTGGTCTGGAGTCGCGTACGCGCGGCCGCTCGTGTCGACCTTCGACTCTGGAAGCGCATTGCGCTTGGCGGGTTGCCCTTCATGGTCTGGGATATCGTCGGGACGATCTATGCGACGATCGACGTCTCCATGCTCTCCTATATGGTCGGTGACTCCGTTGTAGGCTGGTACGCGGTGGCCTACAAGCTGGTGGGCATTCCTGTCTTCCTCCCGTATATGGTCATGCGTGCCTTCTTCCCCGAATTATCCTCCCAAGGTGCCAAGACGTCAGCTACCTTCTCTACACTTGCCAATCGGGCGGTACGCGTGGTGGTGTTCTGCTGTATACCCATGGCGGCCGGCATCGCCCTGGTAGCGGCCGACCTCATCGCCGTCTTTCACTATCCCGTCGCCTTTATGCATTCTATTCCGCTCATTCGCATCCTTGCCAGTCAGATACCCGTGCTGGGATTCGACATGGTTATGGCAGCGGCGATCATCGCCAACGGACGCCAGAAGCAATGGGTTGTGGTAGGTTGCCTCGCCGCCGTGCTAAACCCGTCGCTGAACTTGATCGCCATTCCGGTCACTACACACCTGTTCGGGAACGGAGCGATCGGCGCCTCAATCATCACCGTTGCCACTGAAGCGTTCATGCTGTGTGGGGCATTCATTTTGCGGCCTCAAGGAGTTCTGGACCGGGCAACAGTCGGCTATCTCATCCGTTGCATCCTTTCCTGCTTGCCAATGTTCCCAGCCGTCGTGGCTGTTGGCGAATCCGGGCTGCCGGTCGCCGCCTCACTGCTGGCCAAGATCGTGGCGGGAGCGGCCGTTTATGGTCTAGCTTCCTTGAGTTTGCGCACGATCAGCAGTCAGCAAATTCTTCGTGCCGGAGTCCGGCTACTCCAGTCAAGTCCGCTCCGCAGCCTCGCCGGCGCGGAGTAAAGGCCGAAAGGAACTCCACCATGAAATGCTCAGTTCTCGTTGCTACTGTACGTGCTTCAACGGTGGGGGCAACGATCGCCTCCATCCGACGCCAGAGCTATCCGGAATGGGAGTTATTGCTGCTCGCGCAGGGTCATGACGCGGCCCTGCGCTCGGTCTGCGAGGCAGCCCGCCGGGATGACTCACGCGTCCGTCTCCTCAACCTGGACGAGTTGGGGAAGAGCCGGGCCATCAATGCCGGCTTTCGCGCCGCCTCCGGCGAGATCATCGCCATGACCGATGACGATTGCGAAGCGCGTGAAGACTGGTTAGCGACGCTGGTGGAATGCTTCCAGAGAGAGCCGGCTGTAGGTCTCGTCGGCGGGGCGCTGTTACCACCCGAACGACGGCATGGCTGGCTCGCGGCGGTGCCGTCGAACGTCCCCGCAGACATGCTCTATGACCCTATCGCTCATGGGCGGAAAGCGCCTGACGGCTTCCGCTGGATTGGGGGAAACTTCGCCATGCGCCGTAGTGTCGTAGAAGAAGTCGGCCCCTACGACGAATGCCTCGGTCCAGGAAGCACCTTCCCGTATGCCGACGATACCGACTATCTCTTACGCCTGGAGGCACATGGTGTGAAGATGCGATCGACGCCGCACGTGGTGGTGCACCACACGTTTGGATATCGCTACGGTCTGCGCTCCTGCGTCCGCAGTTCTCGGAACGCGGCAGCCGGCAATGGCGGTCTCGCCGGTAAGCTCTCGCTGCTGGGCGACCCTCGCGGTCGAGACTGGCTCAACCTGACCCGGCGCGAGTGTACCCTTGGCTGGCTGTCCGAACCCGCGCTGCAGCGCCTTCCTACCAGATTGGTATTCCTGTGGAACTTCAGCGCTGCCTATAGGCGCGTGCTATACCGGTTCCGCCTTGACCCGGTGTGTAATCTGCTGCGACCAGCCATCTAACGGTAATTCGGCGTCCCGAACGGTTCGGCGCCGCCCGTTACGAGAGTCGCCACCTTGGCCCAGGTGATTACATCCTTTTGCTTTCATCTATCGGTCACGATAAGGCTGCTAAAATAGGTAGCCGCAATGTATGCACACGCTGCCCGTCGTGGCGGGAGCGGAATCGGTGGGGACGAAGTCGATGCGTGGCAATAGGTGGACGTGGCGCACCTTGCACGTCGGCGCCAGCGCAGCAGGCGCCTTAAATGGGTGCTGAACAGAACAACCAGCCCCTGGCAAGCATTATCATTGACAACTACAATTATGGCCAATACCTGCGGGCCGCCATCGACAGCGCTCTGGCCCAGACCTATCCACGCACCGAGGTCATTGTGGTGGACGACGGATCAACCGACGACTCGCGTCAGATTATCAGTGCCTACGGAGTTCGCATTCTTCCGGTACTGAAGGAGAATGGCGGCCAGAGTTCAGCCTTCAACGCTGGTTTCGCCGCCAGCAAGGGCGATATGATCTGTTTGTTAGATTCCGATGACGTATTTTCCCCGGACAAGGTCGCCGAGGTGATGCAGGCCCGGGCCGAGCATCCGGATGCTTCCGTGATCTATCATCAGTTGCAGGGGATCGATGCCCACGGGCTTCTCCTCTGGAACGGCAAGCCTTGGCC
>DAINCT010000524.1:0-3243 GCA_036732245.1 Chloroflexota bacterium
GCGTCCGCCACGCCCTGTCCAAATCCTCAACCGAGAGATCGATCACCGTTTGCCCCGCATACTCGACCTCGAATCTCGCGTCATCCGTGGTTAGCCCAATCGCAGCGCACGGCAAGCCCTCGAAGATGCTGCCGAATGCCTCTGCCTGCTCCGGCGATACTTCCACCAGGAAACGTCCCGGTGACTCCGAGAACAGCAGCGCTTTCGTCGTTTTGGCCGCACCCGGCATGAGATCGAGTTGGAGGCGCAGGCCTCGAACTCCGGCCAGTGCCATCTCGGCGGCTGCGACTCCCAGTCCTCCTTCCGAGAGGTCATGACAGCTCAGAACCAGGCCGCGTTCGATGGCGGAGGTCAGCCGGCGCATCAGATCCGGCGTCTCGGCCCGCACCTGCGGAACCTGACCGCCTTCTCCGCCGGCCACCGCCTGGAGGTGTGAGCCGCCCAGTTCGTCGGAAGTCGTGCCGAGCAGATACATCGTGTTGCCGGTGGCCTTCAGATTCATCGTTACGCACGTTCGGAGATCCGCTACCACACCCAGCGCCGAGATCAACAGGGTTCCCGGGATGGAGTGCACGCCGCCGGCATCCACGCTGGTATTGCGCAGACTGTCCTTGCCACTGATGAATGGCACGCCGTAGCGCAAGGCTGCGTCGCGGCAGCCCTGGGCCGCTCGCACCAGCCCACCCAGTCCTTCCGGCGTGTCGACCTCGCCCCAGCAAAAGTTGTCCAGCAGAGCGGCGTGCTCAATCGAGCCGCCGGCCGCCACCAGGTTGCGCAGTGCCTCGTCAACCGCCAGCATTGCCATCGCATAGGGATCCTGTGCACCGTACAGCGGATTTATGCCGTGCGCCAGGACGGCGCCACGCCAGGACTCGGCGCGGGGCTGGAGCACCGCGGCATCCGCCGGCCCGGAGCAACCCACCAGTGGTTTCCCCACCGTGCCGCCCTGAACCTCGTGGTCGTAACGGCGGATCACCTCTTCCTTGCTGGCGATATTTGGATGAGCCAGCAGTCCTAGAAGGGCGGCGCCCGCGTCTTTAGATACGGTGGTCACCGGACCGCTTGATAAATCTGAAGGACCAGAGGGCCACCTCGCCTCCAGCACGCGAGGTGGCGCATCGTCGTACAACAGGCGCAGGGACATCTCGGCCACGATCTGATCACCATGTCGCAGCTGGAGCATCCCGTCGTCCCGGAGGTGACCGAGGACGGTCGCCTCCACGTCGTGCAGGCGGCAGAGCTGATGCAGGCGTGAAAGGCTTTCCGCCGGGACGGCGAGCACCATCCGCTCCTGTGCTTCCGAGAGCCATATCTCCCAGGGACTCAGTCCCTCGTACTTGAGCGGCACCAGCGCCAGATCGAGTTCGACGCCGAGTGCCTCGCTCATCTCACCCACGGCCGAGCACAGACCGCCGGCACCGCAGTCGTTGATCGCGTGATAGAGGCGTTCGTCTCGCAGGACAGGCAGCACATCGCGCAATACCTTCTCCGTGATGGGTGCCCCGATCTGCACTGTACTGGCGGCCACGCTCTCCCGATCGAGCGTCTCCGATGACATCGTCGCGCCGTGCAGTCCGTCGCGACCGGTCTTGCCGCCGAGCAGGACCACGACGTCCCCCGGAACCGGCTCGGTGGGATGGCTCCCGCGGGGGACGATACCCAGCGTTCCGCAATGGACCAGAGGATTGGTCGTATAGCCCGGGTGGAACAGGACAGCTCCTCCCACGGTGGGAATGCCCATGTTATTGCCGTAGTCGGCCACCCCGTGCACCACACCCCGAAAGGTGCTGCGGGGGTGCATGGCTCCGGCTCCGATCTCGCTCTCCGGCAGGTCGAGCGGTCCGAAGCAGAGCACATCGGTGCCGGCGATCGGCTCGGCCGACACTGCCAGCACATCGCGAATGACTCCGCCGACCCCGGTGTGCGCACCGCCGAACGGCTCGAGCGCCGAGGGATGGTTGTGTGTCTCGACCTTGAAGGCCAGATCGTACTCGCCGTCAAATCCGATGACTCCCGCGTTGTCCACGAAGGCCGAATGGACCCAAGGCTTTGCCAGCGCCCGGGTTGGGGCCACGATGCAATCGGCCAGCAGCCCGTTGATGATTTCTTGCCTTCCGTGGTGCTCGAAGTGAATGGTCGCTTTAAAGGTCTTGTGCGAACAGTGCTCGGACCAGGCCAGCGCGACCGACTGCAGTTCGACATCCGTCGGCGCCCGTCCGATATGGTCAAAATAGGCCTGGACCGCTCGCATCTCGGCGAGGTCCAGCGCCAACCCTTCTTCACGACTGATTCGGAGTAAATCGGCCTCATCCCGGGTGGCCAATGGAATACGTCGCACCGGCGCCGCGGTATGGTGGTCTTCGTCCAGGGATGGTTCCAGACGCCGCCCGACATCATCCGACCAGAGAAAGGTATGGATCAACGGATTGCCCAGCACCCGCTGTGCGATGAGGCGGAGTTCCGCCGGCACCACCGTCTCGAAGCGATACCTCGTTCCGGCCCGGCAGAACACGTCCAGTAGACCGGTATGCTGCAACGCCAGAGCGGCCATTTCCCCCTCCGCATCCGTGACTCCAGGCTTGCAGAAGACGTCCACGTATGGCTCGGACCGGTCCGCATGATTGTCCATAGAAAGCGTTTCGATGGCCGGGTCGGAGAGAGCGGCAATATGTTTTGCCTGGAAGTGACCGGCGAAGCCATGGAGACGAATGAGCCGGCTGGCCTCGAGGAGTGAAATGTTCAGCTTCTGGAGCTCTTGCGCCGTCTTGGGCGCCCCCGTTTCTCGCGACCGAATCTCGATCACACGGTCCTGACCCACGAGCGGGGTATCGAGCACCTGCTGCACCGTTCCTCCTTGGCAATAAAGAAACCCGGGTAGAGGTTCTACGAAGAAACCTACCGCCCGGGCTTTTATCCCCATGGTGTGATGGTGCGAAACCACCCGCATCGCTTGGACCAGTCCACCTCGCGGTGCGGAACCCTAGATGCGCTTTCCTCGTAGCCTGTGACGGTTTACGGCCGCCTGGTAGAAACTCTCAGGCCAATTCCTGAGCTTATACGAGTTGCTATTCAATTAAGTGATTCTACCATACGAGATGTAGAAGATTCTCGTCAATCGATGTCTATATGTAGGGGCTGCACGAGTCTGGCGCCCTTTCCTCGGAATCAGCCGGAGTGCCATTGCTTCCACCCGCGACAACATGAGAATACGCCGCGAACTGCCTGTCCGGGACGCACGCATGG
>DAINCT010000525.1:0-3243 GCA_036732245.1 Chloroflexota bacterium
CGCTCGACCGGTGCGGTGATCCCATCGTGGTCGAGCAAAACACCGGCCGGATCGTGCGCCTCCTCTTGAACGCAAAATCGTCTCACTGCGCGCTGTAACTTCGTTCCTTATGGCTCGTGGGAATCAGACACGCGCTCGTATTTGGTGCGTCCAATCGTGAGCAGGAACGCACTATCCTCCACCGCTTCGACCTCGTGTCGCACCGCGGACTCCATGGTCAAAAGGCTCCCGGGGCCAAGCTCACCCTGGCCATCCGCCACATGGACCCGTATCGATCCCTCGATCACGTGGATCGACGACGGGCCCGATGCACTGTGCTCTTCCATTCGCCCACCCGCCCGCAGAGTCATGAGGACGACCCGCAGATCCGGCTCTTTCAGCAAGGTTCTGCCACTGGGACCGCCATGCTCATAAGTCCGCCCCTGTCGTAGTTGCGCTATCTCCGTCGGAAGATCGAACTGAAGCACCGATGCCGCGAGGGTTCGACCCCCGTGCCTCGGGCTGTACGTCTCTTGCCGCGGCAGGGCATCGCCGCCACCAGTACCAAGCGTCGACATGATCGTTCCTCCTTGAATACGTCCTTTCTATCACACCGAATTCCGACTTCGCGTTGCAGTTCCGGTCCGATTGATCCGAAGATTGCCGCTGATGGGGTCGATAGCGCCTTAGCCCCGGAGATAATGGGACTCGGACCCGGTACCAGCGCCGAGGTGGTTAGAGGGAGGAACGATGGAGCAGATCATCCTGAGCCGCCACGGCGAAAGCGTCGCCGTGGCTGAAGGTATCGAGAACGGTGATCCCGAGGCGGATGAAGGGCTGACTGAGCGCGGACGGCAGCAGGCCGAGGAACTGGGTCTCACGATCGCAGATGATCCAATCGACTTGTGTGTCGTGAGCCTGTTTCCCCGGGTCCAACAGACGGCGGCCCTTGCCCTGTCAGTTCGCGACGTTACCTGCCTGGTAGATTCCAACCTGGACGACATCCGCTACGGCGAGTTCGAGGGACGTCCTAAGGACATCTACCTGGCCTGGGTGAAAGCACACAATCTAACCGCGCCGCTACCGGGTGGCGAGAGTCGGACGCAGGTCGCGGCCCGGCTCTGCACCGCACTCGAGACGGTCCTCGGTCGATCCGAACGCTGTGCGCTGGTGGTAACCCACGAGCTCCTGATCGATGATCTCTTGAATGCCGTCCGGAATCAACCCCCGGCGCAGGTACACGGCGACATCCCATGCGCCACACCATACCGGCTGAGCGCGGCGGAGGTAGCGCGTGGTGTGACTTTTCTGCGGGCGTTCCTGAATACAATCAACTGACCACGTTCAAGGTGCCGCGCGCGTCGATCGGCGTGTGCACGTATGGCCATGTGCGGCCTGGCTTATGCATCCTCGTGTGCTTCCAGGTCTCTGAAACTGTGCCGGACGATCCAGAGTCCTAGCACCAGCGCCGGCACGCCCACCGAGTTAACAGCCAGATCGACGACGATTTCTCGGGGATTCCCCGGGCCGGGAACTGTGAGTAGATACGTCTTACCGCCGATGACCCGCTTGATGCTTTCCCCCGACGCACTTGCCGTTGCGACCAAAGAGAGGTTTGAGGTTTTCTTGATACTCTGGCTGGCATGAGAAATCAGTCTCCACGCACCAGGCAGCGTCTGGCGATTCTGTTTGCCGCACTGGGCGTCCTCCTTCTGGCGGCTGTCGGATATATTGCCTTGCACCGTGGTGGGGAACCTACCCACCACGCGCTGTATCCGATCAAGCACATCATCATCATCGACAAAGAGAACCGGTCGTTTGACGAGATGTTCGGTCGGTTTCCCGGTGCAGACGGGGCAACCACGGCGCGCCTTGGGTCGGGCCGCGTCGTGCCCCTCGGAACGACGCCCTCGCGCATGCTCCGAGACATCAGCCACAGCGGAGCATCGGCCAAGTTAGCCGTCGATGGTGGCAAGATGGATCTTTTCGACCAACTTCCGGGTGCCTGGCAGGACGGCACGAATATCGCCCTTACCCAGTTGCGTGCCTCTCAGATCGTTAACTACTGGCGGTACGCCGACGCCTTCACGCTCGACGATCGCTTTTTCTCTACTATCATGGGTCCGAGCTTCCCCAATCACCTGATCACCGTGGCTGCCACCTCGGGCAACACCATAGATAACCCACGCGGGCAGGTTGTCCGTGCCTGGGGGTGCGACAGCGGCCCAAACTCACTCGTGAACGGGATCACGCCGGACGGGAAGCCCTTCGTGACCAAGCCCTGCTTCGACTTCCAGACATTGCCCGATCTCCTGCAACGCTATCACGTCACATGGACCTACTTCGCTCCGCGGCAGTTTACCTTCGGGTATGTCTGGAACTCCCTGGATGCCATCAAGCACATCCGGTACTCATCTCTCTGGGACACCAACGTGCGCCCCGACACCTCCTTTATAAGCGACGTCCGCAGAGGCCATCTCCCGCAGGTGAGCTGGCTGGTGACGGACGTGCAGCAGAGCGACCATCCTCCCGCTTCTATCTGTGTGGGGCAGCGCTGGACAGTCAGCGTGATCAATGCCGTGATGAAAAGCAAGTTCTGGAAGAATACCGCCATCTTCCTCACATGGGACGACTTTGGCGGCTTCTACGACCACGTGGCCCCGCCTCACCAGGACTCCATCAGTCTGGGCCCACGCGTACCCGCCATTGTGATCTCGCCCTATGCGCGTCCGCACTTTATCGACCACTCCCAACTCGAGTTCGACTCGTTCCTGCGCTTCATCGAAGACGACTATCAGCTCCCCTCACTCACTACCCGTGACGCGAATGCAGCCTCCATGCTCTCCTCCTTCGACTTCAAGCAGAAACCCCTGGCGCCGCTCGTACTGAAGCAACGAGCGTGCCCCAGGGGCGACTATGCCACCTCGACGTTGCTCACAGGCCGTGTGATCAGGACGGTCGTTGATCACTCCCTGCACAGCGTGATGGTGCGCATCGATCGCAGCACCGTGGTCACGCTACTCTTTGGTCCTCGCTACAAACTGTACGATCGTCAAGGCCGGCGCATGACATTCCGCCAGATACGACCGGGCGATCGAATCGAGAGCCGCGGCACACCCGATCCCTCGCGAGCACTGGCCTACGGCGCCAGCAGCCTCACCGATACGACGCGATCGCTCCCAAAGAACAGCCCCAGGTGATGCATGCTACACGCGGCGGCGCGAGCCCGGAATGCAAACCGGACTCGCGCCACATCAAGAAAAG
>DAINCT010000526.1:0-3236 GCA_036732245.1 Chloroflexota bacterium
TTTTTAGTGGGCAACGAGGAATTGCAGTCCGCGTCAGAGGAAGTGGAGACCCTTAACGAGGAGCTGCAGGCGACCAACGAAGAACTCGAAACCTTGAATGAAGAGCTCCAGGCCACCATTGAAGAATTGAACACGACCAACGACGATCTGCAGGCCCGAAGCAATGAACTAGAGGAACTCGCGGATTCCCTGGACGATGAGCGTCGCAGTTCCGATCTCGAACGAGTGAGCCACTCGAAAATATTGATTGCCATGGGGGATGCCGTCATCGTGGTGGAGGGCACCGGCAAGCCACTCCTCACGAATGCCGCCTACGACCGGGTATTTGGCGCGTCCGCCGGAGAAAGTCGTTGGGTGGACGAACACGGTAGCCCGCTTTCGGAAGAGCAGATGCCTGTGCAGCGCGCGGCGCAGGGCCAATCGTTCGCCATGCAGTTCATGTTGGTGGACGGCGAGGAGAAGCGAGCCTACTTCGAGGCACACGGCGAGCCCATAGAAATCGATGGTCACGAGCCGGGAGGAGTCGTCGTTATCAGGGATATCACCGATCGCAGCCTCCGCCGGATGCAGGACCAGTTCCTGGCGACCGCAAGCCATGAGCTTCGCACCCCGTTGACGGTCGTCCATGGATACCTGGGGATGATGCAACGCGCCTTCGACGACGAAACTGCGTCACGCCTCCGCGGTTACGTCGACCTGGCGTTAAGCCAGACCCGCCGGATGGAAGAGCTGATCGAGGACTTATTGGACGCTGCCCGCCTCCAGAGCGGACGCATCCGGTTAGAACTGAAACCGATAGATGTGATCCCGGTGGTGGAGAGGTCCGTGCAGTTGGCACAGAACATTGCCCATGCACAGAACATTAACTTTGAGCCGGGAGAGGGGCCGTTGTGGGTGGACTGCGACGCGGGGCGCATCGAACAGGTGCTGCTGAACCTGATAACCAATGCTGTGACGTTTGCCCCGGAAGCCGCTACAATTGACGTTCGCCTCTTCCGCTCGGACGATACTGTTTGCATCGAAGTCCAGGACTACGGTCCCGGCATTTCACCGGAGAATCTGCGGCGCCTGTTCGCGCCCTTTTTTCAGTCCGACAACAATCTCCATGCGGTGCAAAATGGACTTGGACTGGGATTATTTATCTCCAAAGAACTGGTGACCGCACATGGCGGAACAATCGGCGTGACATCGGAGATCGGGAAGGGCACCACTTTCACCGTGCAGCTCCCCTTGAGCAGCGCTTCCAAAGAGAATGCCGCGTCCACGTCGCGAGTCAGGCCCGAGCAGCAGGGCGATAGAGCCTGAGAGATATCCGCTCTTCTCTTGTTGTCGCCTTTGGCCAAGAATGACTAGAATGACTGGTAATTAGCAACGATTTCGGATTACCAATGCATTCAATCACAGAATTAGCAAGGGCGATACGCACGCGTGGCGGCAAGGTCACTCCGCAGCGCCTCATGATTTACGAGGCGCTTGAGGCCGATACTTCGCATCCATCAGCTGAGGCCGTCTTTGAGCGCATTCGCCAAAAGATGCCGACCGTCTCCTTGACCACGGTATACAAGACGCTCAACGAGCTGGTCGCTATCGGCGAACTACGCCGTTTCGACGTCAACGGTGTGAGCCACTTCGATCCGCGTACCGACGCGCATGCCGAGGCCGTTTGCCTAAGGTGCAATGCAATTCAGGACGTTGAATTCACGGGCGCTCCCACCGCGCCGGTTGTGCAGGGATTCGAAATTGTCGGTCAGACGCAGACCTTTTACGGGTACTGCGAATCGTGCCGGCCACTTGGATACGGAGCCACACAAGACGGCATTTAATATCGCGGAGGGTACAGACATGGCGAACCCTGTAACAGAGCCCGAACTGGAGGGCGTGGTGCCGACCAGCGCCCAGGGACACACGGCTGAACAGCAATTCGTGCTGCAGGTAGTGCAGCCGGGCCTGGCCGGCCTGATGGACGGATCGGTATCTACGCTGGCACCGCTTTTCGCAACTGCTTTTGCCACGAACAAGCCGCATACTGCGTTTCTGGTCGGCACGGCGGCCGCGGTCGGCGCGGGCATCAGCATGGCGTTTTCCGAGGCTCTCTCCGACACCGGCGAATTAACGGGCCGGGGCAGCCCCGTCAAACGTGGTGTCATCACAGGCATCATGACGTTCATTGGCGGCGCCGGTCACACCCTCCCGTTCCTCCTTGGTTCCATCCACGCTGCGCTCACCCTGGCTTACGTCATCGTGGGAATCGAACTGATCGCCATCGCCTTCATCCGCTACAAGTTCTTCGCCATGAACTTCTTCATGAGCATGTTGCAGGTAGTGGTGGGCGGTGCGTTGGTGTTCGCAGCCGGAGTATTTATCGGCAGTGGAGGCTGAGGCCCTGAACGGGGCATGCACTATCGAGACGCGAGTTCATCCGTACACAGGACGAATAATGGCACCGCTCGTGGTGCTCGTGTCGTCGTTCTGTTCTCTAGCCGGCACAACGGATACGTCATTTTTTGTCGCGGCGAATGCACATTTGCTCTCGCCCGAGCTTGGCACACGGCTACCTCAAATGAATACGATGGCAATTCCACCTGTCATGGGCGTATGTTTTTGTCACCCCAGTCCGCCGCCTTATCTCTTCGGTCCGCGATCTCTGGTTGAACGTGCGTGGGCACGCGCTCGGGTGCCGCACCATGATCGACACTGTATTGGTACGGGAGGCAGGAACGGGGCGACCTGCGGCTACCGTAGCGGTACCTTGCGTGTCGTGGTCGCATACGGATCGAGCAATGAAGCGATCGCATTCAGGGTGTACGCTCCTCCGAACCGGAGACAAAGGCACCTGTGGGCGTTTCTGGTGATGCTACATCCGCCGGGTGCGCACACAATGCGCTGCTATTCCTCGTCGCATTTCAATCGAGAAGGCTCTGCGAAGGCGTGCTTTTATCGCCACCCGTATAGCTACCACACCGCACATGTGTCGCGCCGAGGTGACACCGTCGTGGTTGCCCAATATTTGCATCCTCGCGGTGGATCCGCGTCAGGAGTGGTCAAACCGATCTAGCCACGGATAACGATCCGAGACGTCCTCGCGTTTGCGGTCAGACCGAGGTCCACGAGGACGTTGGCGAGGGAGTCTCCCATGCTGCAGCACGGCACCACCCGGTATGCAAAGCATGCTCGTCCGTCCTCGGATGAGCGGGTGCGGGCGCCAGCACGGGTCGACCACGAGGGTCGACGCTACA
>DAINCT010000527.1:0-3233 GCA_036732245.1 Chloroflexota bacterium
GCGTCCCCTGAGCACCCCACCAGGTGAAACGTCATCCGTCCCGCCCGGACGATGCGGTCGTGTTCCGCGGCATCAATATCCTTATAGTGCAGTGTGAAGGCGTCGGTGGTGCGAGGCGGCGGGGTGGAGACGAGTGTCCAGACTCCATGCTCGACACACGCGCTGGTATCGGCCCTGGCTGAATGCAGTCGCGAGCGGTATCGTTGCGATTCTGCTGATGCTCTCAACGGGAGGCATGCATCATGGCCTCGCTCGCAGAAGATCCTTTGCCTATCGTCCCGGCCCGGTTCTCGCTACTCCAGTCACGAGTGTTCGATAGCCGAGATTTCGGTGCACGTATTCCACCGCGAGCGTGAGCAGGTACGTTCCAAACCCCAGAGACGTAATGAAGAAACTCACGGGATATGGCGTATAGTAGCCTAGCGTCAAGCCGATCCAGGTGAAGGCTACGGCCAGCAGGGCAGATATCCACATGGCGCGGAACGGCCGGGTCGTCAACCGCTGGGCGATGGCGGCGGGCGTGACCAGCAGTGCCAGGATCAGTAGCGCGCCTATGACCTGAACCGCCTCGGCGACGGTGATCGCCAACAAAGCGAGAAATACTATGCCGAGCACGCCGACGGGCACCCCTCGGGCTGCCGCCACGTCCGGATCGATCGAGGCGAAGAGCAACGGGCGTGCGATGCCCAGGAGCACGATGACCGCGCCTGCCGCCACCAGCACTGCCTCCTGGGCTTGTGGAAGTTGTACGCCGAGGATGGAGCCGAAGAGCGCGTTGATGCCCACCTGAGCGTTCCCGCTGCTGCCACTGGCGGTGTAGATACTCAGAAACAGGGCGCCGAGCCCCAGTACCCAGGCCAGGACCATCCCGATCGACGTATCCCGAATCCTGGTACGGCCACCGAGAGCGCCCATGCCGACCGCCACCACGACGGTAATGAGAAAGAGTCCGGCAAGGGGGTCGAAGCCGATAACCGCCGCTCCCAGTACCGCTGCGAACGCTACATGGGAGAGTGCTTCTCCCGCAAACGGCAAACGAGTCAGGACGACGAAGTACCCCGTCATTCCGCCCAGCAGCGCCATTGCCGTGCCGGCCATAAATGCGTAGCGCATGAAATCGTAGTTCAACATATCGCGCGCATCGGCGATCAGGTTGAGCGAGAAGACCGCGAGGGTCGGCGAGCCGGCAACCATCACGCCGCCAGGCGAGTACGCGCGGGGTTGCCGGCGTGGGCCAGTTGGTGTCCCGCGAGCTCGAGCAACCGCACGCCCACGTAAGTTCCGAAGGCCAGACTGGTGATGTAGAAGCCGACCACAGCATACGGAGCGAAGTATGCGATCGCGAGGCCCAGCCACGTAAAGACCAGCGACAGCGCGATTGACAACCCGATCGCCACGCCAGGGCGCGACGTCAAGCGCTGTGCTGTGGCTGCCGGAGCGACCAAAAGAGCAAAGATCAAGAGCACACCGACCACCTGCACCGCCTGCGCGACGGCAAAAGCCAGCACGACGAGGAAACCGAGGCCAAGCGAACGAACCGGCACGCCCTGGGCGGCAGCCACGTCCGGATCGATCGACGCAAAGAAAAGCGGGCGTCCCATGATCGCGAGCCCTCCGAGCGTCGCTGCTGCCGTCACGACCACCACCTGCACATCCCCGTCGCTGACGCCGAGCACCGCACCAAAGAGGATCGAATACACGTTTTCCGCCTGGCCCGAGTAGAGTTGCAGGAACAGCAGGCCGAGTCCCAGGAAGAACGTATAGACGGTACCGATGGCCACGGCGCTACCTGCTCCGGTGTCGTTGCTGTCGTTATTCAACACGCTTATGCCGAGGGCCGCCGCCACGCTCACCACGAGCAGGCCAATGAGGGGAGAGACTCCAATCAAGAGAGCTCCCGCCGCCCCTGAGAAGCCCACGTGGGCTAATGCATGTCCGGCAAACGCTTGACCGCGCAGCACCATGAAATACCCGACGGGACCGGCCGCCAACGCGATGAGTGTGCCCGCCAGAAATGCATTGTGCATGAAGTGGTACTGAAAAAGTAGCTGCAGGTCGGTGAACGGGTTCCACGACAACTGCACCGAGGTGCCCGGCATGTCAGCGTTCCTGGTGAGTGCGACGGTGATCGGCGCACGGAACCCCTTCGGGCTGACCGACCACGACTAACTGTCCCGACGACGTACGCAACACTTCGACCGGGGCGCCATAGAGCCGAGTCAACGTCTCGGTCGTAATGATCTCCTCTGGAGCGCCGAGTGCCATGTGGCCCTGGGCGACGTAGCAGACCCGGTCGAGATAGGGGAGCATCGGATTGACGTCATGGGCGACCAGAAGCACCGTGGTGTTGCTCTCCTGGCTTATGCGGCGTATCACGGCCGACATCTCGCCCTGATTGCGAAGGTCCAGGCTGTCGAGCGGCTCATCGAGCAGCAGGATCCGTGGCTGTGTAACCAGCGCCTGTGCGATCAGGAGTCGCTGTTGTTCACCTCCCGACAGGCGGCCAATGGGCCGATCGGCGTACTCCGTGGCGCTCACCAATTCAATCGCTTCCTGCACACGGCGCTTGTTCTCCTGCAGTCGGGGCCCGGCTATGAGTCGCTGGAGGCCCGGAACAGGCGTACCCCATCGCGCCCCGTCGAGTCCGAGCTGCACCACGTCACGGCCTCGAACGTGCATGTCGGCATCAAAGCTTCGCCGTTGTGGCACATAGCCGATGTCTCGATTCCCGCGGCGCACCGCGTGGCCCAGAACCGTTATCGACCCGTGGGCTAACGGCAGTAGGCCGAGCAGCGCCTTGATGAGGGTCGACTTTCCCGCACCGTTTGGACCCAGGATCGCGACAAATTCGCCGTCCAGGATCTCGAACGAGACGTCGTGCCAGACGAGTCGTCCACCCAGCACGACCGACGCCCGTTCGGCTTGGACCACAGTCTCCGGTCGTGCCCGGGCATCGCTTCCTACTCGGGTGACCGGAGATAAGGTACGGCGAGCTTCCATGAATTAGTGGCCCGTAGCCTTCGCCAGAGCCGACGCGAGCGCTGTGAGTTGTCGGGTCTGCCAGACCTGAAATGAGGCGCTCGCCGGCTGTAGCGTCTCGGTGATCGCGACCACGGGGATATGCTCGTCCCTGGCCTTTGATTCGAGAGCCGTCGTGTCGGGCGTCGAATTCTGGATATTGAACACAAACACCTTGATTTTCTTATGGGTGATCTGGTCGTCGAAGGTGGCCC
>DAINCT010000528.1:0-3224 GCA_036732245.1 Chloroflexota bacterium
GGACTTCGACGAGGCGGGCACACATCCGGCCTTCGACCTGGATCGGTGCCTGAACCTGGTGGTCGAAAGCCGCTATTCGGGGCCTCTTTCCATCGAATTCGAGGGGCGGGGTGACCCGTATGAAGCGGTGAAGCACGGACGCGATTACATCGCGGCGCGTGTGCCCGGTCTAGCGGCCGGGGTCTGATATGGGGCACCGAGTCGCGCTGATTGGAGCTGGGATGATCGCCCACCACCATGCTGAGAAGTGGCGGTCGGCGGGAGCCGAGGTAGTGGCAATTGCCGATGTCGAGCCGAAGGCACTGGCGACTTTCACGGAGCGGTATCGCATCGCTGCCGCTTACACCGACTACACCGACCTGCTGCGCCGCGAACCCGACGTGGAAATCGTGGACGTGTGTACGCCCCCCTGGTTGCATGCACCCATGACGATCGCGGCACTGGAAAAAGGAAAGCACGTGCTGTGCGAGAAGCCGATTGCGTTGAGTGCAGTGGAAGCGGACGCGATGGCCGCGGCGGCGAAGGCGGCAGGCAAAGTGCTGGCATGCCGCCAGGGTGATACCAGGCTGGCACGAGAGGCGCGCACGGTCCGAGAGCTGGTGCGCTCCGGGGTGTTGGGTGAGATCTACTTCCTGCGCTTGACTGCCCGCGGCCTCACTCGTCCCGGCATCGAATACAACCCCAAAGCCCGGTGGTTCCTCGATCGCAGCAGGGCCGGCGGGGGTGCGCTGTACGACTGGGGAGTGTACGATCTCGAGATTCTCTTTAGCGTGTTTGGAGCACTGGAGGTCGACACGATCACAGCGCTCACCTTCACCGGCGTCGAGCGCCCCGCCGAGGACATCACCTTCGACGTGGAGGAACATGCCGTCGCCACCTTGACCGTTAAAAATGGCCCGATGATCTTCTGGGAGCGGGGCTGGGCCAGCCATCTACCGCCCGAGAACCGCTGGAGCTTCTACGGTACCCGGGCCGGTTTCTCGTTCGCACCGCACAGCGCGGTCCTGCACACCGATATGGATCCGAAGTTGACGCGCTATGGGCCGGGTGAGGCGGTGCCGCTCGAGGTGCCGCCGCTCGCTCCACCTGGACCGGATGTCTTCGAAGACTTTTTGCTCGCAGTCGAGGGCAAACGCGCCCCGGCGTGCTCGGGCGAGGAGGCCGCTGCCATGTTACGCATCATCGACGACGTCTACCTTGCCGCCCGGCCCATCTCCGCCTGAGCGCTAATCCAGCCTCTTTTAGTCGTGTAGGCCGGGGCTCAGTCTCCGGCGACCGGCGCCAGCTCTTCCTCCACGGTAGAGAGCCCGATCAGTGGGGCGAATCCGGTCAGTGCGACATGCAGCGCGGCCTCGTGGGTGGCCCGATCCACCGAGGCGCACGCGTCGCGCACGATGCGCACGGCCATGCCGTCATCCGCCGCCGCCAGGGCGGTCGCCAGCACACAGCACTCCGTGGAGACCCCGCAGAGAACCAACGTGGAGACCCTCAGCCGGCGTATTACACGCTGAAGCTCGGAACCGTAGGCCGAAAAGGTAGGCTTGTCAATTGGCCGGCGACCGTCATCGGACCAGGGCGCGGCCAGCTCGAAAAGCTTCTCCGCTCCCGGCTCGACCGCGAAACTCCATTCTCGAAAGTACGTGCGCCAGCTCCCGGTGGGCTCGGCCGGCACCACGAACCGCGTGAACGTTGCCCGCTCGCCGAATGCCGTCAGGAGGCGCGAGATCGGTTCCTCCAGAGTCGCGAATTCGGGGATGGACCATGGGCTATCCGGGTCGGTGAAGACGCGCTGCATGTCGATCACGACGAGCAACGCGTCTTCGTCGCTCGACGTCATTCGCTACCGGAGCTAGGACTCGTACCACGGGATGCACTGGGCTGCGCGGTACTCGGTATCGGGATCAGGCTGAGCAGCCAGTACAGGCCCGCGGCCACCACGAAGGCAACCAGAATGCCGAGGCTGCTACCCGCGAATGGTCCGCGTGCCCACCATCCGAGCCACGTAAGCCATGAGACAGTGGTCTGAATCAATCCAAACCCTACGATGACTGCCACAAACCAGGCCACAATCGCTGTCAGATTGAACCCTCCCTGGTAGTAATACGACCCGCCCCGAAAGTTATACAGGTCGGAATCCTGGTAGCCCTGCTGCCGGAACATCACCATGTCGACCAGGAAGACCGCCACCCAGGCGGTAAGTAACACACCCAGGACCGACAGAAACGCCTGGAACGGGCCAATGAAGCTGCTGGCGATGAACAATATGTAGATGTTACCGATGATCATGATGGTGCCGTCGATCGCCACCGATTGGTAACGTGGCAGCCGAAGACCCAGGGTCAACAAATTCAACCCGGAAGAATAAATGTCGAGCACCGCGCCGGCCACCAGGCCGCCGACGGCCACGATCAGGTATGGGATCAGGAACCACGTCGGAAGGTTGGCGGAAAGATCGCCGATGGGATTGCTGGAGTTCGCCAGGGTCGAAGCGTTCTTGGCCCACAGCAAGATGCCGAAAACGATCAGGAGAAAGGGTGCGAAACTGGCGCCCACCGTCGTCCATCCCACCACGGATCGTGAACTGACGTTCCGTGGCAGATAGCGGCTGTAGTCGGACGCTGCGTTGACCCAGCCCAAGCCCAGGGCAGCCATCATGATGGAGGTCGCTGGTAACCAGGCATTGGTCCAGCTCCCCGTGTGCATGGCCGTCACCGTGTTCCCGTTAATCTTGGGTATCTCCAGGATGACGAAGACGACGGTCAGCGCCGTGAAGGCCCAGGTGAACCAGGTCTGTATGCGCACGATTGTGGCGTGACCCAGCAGTCCGATGGCGATGACGAGTGCGGCAATCAGAATGAATGAGACGGCAGTTGTACCATGCCCGACGGCCCAGCCGAGCCGCTTGAAGAGTGCTTCCACCGCCAATGCCGAAAGCGCCACCAAAACCGTCTCCCAGCCGACCAGCGAAAAATAGCTGGCCAGGTTGGGAAAGACATTTCCGAACACGCCGAACGGGGCACGGGACAGGACCAGCGTTGGCGCACCACCACGCTTTCCGGCCAGGCTCACGAACCCCACCAGCAAGAATGAAACCCAGGTACCGACAAACGCCGCCAGAATGCCCTGCCACAGGCTCATGCCATACGACACGATGATGGCGCCGTAGACGATGGCCAAAACCGATATATTGGCCGCGAACCAGATCCAGAACAATTCCAGCGGAC
>DAINCT010000529.1:0-3217 GCA_036732245.1 Chloroflexota bacterium
TTGGATGATGCCGATGTCATTCTCCTGGTGCTCGACCTCTCACGTCCTCCGGCGGATCTAGACGAGCCTGCCGTGGCTGCGGTAGAAGCGGTTCGGGGCGGGCCGTACGAGCTGAGTCGACGACTCGTGATCGCACTGAACAAGTCCGACCTGCCGGAGCAGCTCGATCCTGCTCCGCTGATTCAGCGCCTTCAGCCCGACCTGGTGGTCCGGAGCAGCGCGGTGGCGCTCGACGGCGTCGCCGCATTGCGGCACGCGCTCGGACAGGCCGCGCTCGGCGGGGAGCGTCATGATTTCGTGGTGGGTAACGTCCGGCATCAAGAGGCGTTGCGCCGCGCACGTACGGCGCTCCAGGCCGCATGTGACGGCATCGAAGACGGGACGCCGCTCGATTTAGTGTCATTCGACGTCCGCGAGGCCGCCGCCGCACTGGGCGAGATCACGGGGGCCAGCGTGGATGACGAACTCCTGGATCGGATCTTCCGTGACTTCTGCATCGGGAAGTAGTGTGCACAGGCTGACGGTCACCTTTCGCAAGAGGGAGCAGGCCCGCTTCCTCTCGCACCTCGACCTCACTGCGACCCTCGAATACGCGGTCCGCCGGGCTCGACTTCCGGTATCTCTTTCTGAAGGCTTCAACCCTCGGCCGCGTCTGTCCGTTGCCGCGTCGCTGGCGCTCGGCTACGTGGGCGAAGCGGAGCTCCTTGAGATCACGCTACGGGAGCCGGTCGACCCCGGCTCTGTGGCTGAACGCCTGGCGGCTGTGTTACCGGACGGGATCGAAATCGTGTCGGTCGTGGACGCGATACCGGGCGCGAAAACCGCGGCGTCGCGTCTACAGCGCGCGGTGTACCGCGTCGACCTGCCGACACGCATTCTTGACCTGGATCAACGCGTGCAGACTCTCTTGCTCCGTCCGCGCCTCGACGTCGAAGAACACCGTGACGGGCAGATCCGCCGACGAGATTTGCGGCCCTTACTTCTGTCGCTTGAGGCCACTGGTTCTCGAGCACTGCGCCTAACCGTCCGAATGGATGGCGACGGATCCATGCGCCCCGAACAGGTCCTAACGCTGATGGACGTGCCGACCCGCGGAACACGAATTACCCGCGAAAGCATCGTGCTCGCGCCCTAAAGCGCGTCAGTGACCGCAGCCGCAACTTCCCCCGCAGCAGCCGCCGGAGGTCTGCATGGGTGTGATCGGATCGTCGAGGCCACCGACCGACGCGAAGCGCGACGGGACGCGTCGCACATCCTCACTCGAGCAGCGATCGCACATGACCGCTTCGACGGCCGTCATGCTTCGGACGAGCTTATCGAACGTAACCTCGCAGCTATTGCACACGTATTCGTACAGGGGCATGTGACTCTTTCCTCCCGCTTGAGCGACCAAGGACTACGCTGGTTTGCTCTATATAGCATGATATCGTTACCTTCCGCCTGGGTGCCAGACACCGCGGAATTGCGTCCCCGTGCCGCGCGGAACACTCACTCGGACGCGGAGAAACGGATATGCTGAAGTAAGTGGCAACAGGTGGAAGGTAGGGAGGGTGACGAACGAAGACGCGTCGCAGGTCGTGGTCATTGGCTCTTCGGCGGGCGGCATCAACGCACTCTCGCGCCTGGTTGCGACGCTGCCGGTAGACTTCCCCGCGCCGATCGTCCTTGCCCAGCATTTACAGCCGGATCGTCCCAGCCACCTAGCCGAAATCCTGGAACGGCAGAGTACTCTCCCGGTCCGCATGGTCGAGGATCGGGCACCACTGCGGGCCGGCCTCATTTTTGTGGTGCCGGCCAATCAACACGTGGAGCTCACGGCGACCGAGATCCGCATCCGCACCAGCGGTGAAGAACACCCTGTGCCGTCGATTGACCTCTTACTCACGACGGCGGCTAAGGCGTTCAAGGACGGGACCATCGCGGTGATTTTGACCGGTATGGGTTCGGATGGTGCGAAGGGAGCGACCGAGGTGAAGCAGGTCGGTGGAACCGTCATCATACAGAACCCTCGCACGGCTTCCTATCCCCAGCTCCCACAGTCGCTTTCCGCCGAGACCGTCGACTTCATCGAGGAACTTGAGTCCATCGGGCCACTCCTCTACGAATTGTTGACGTCGGCGCGGCAGGATTTGCGGCACGACGACGAGGCAGCGCTCAACATACTGTTGGCTTCCCTGAACGATCGACACGGTATTGACTTCCGCGAATTTCGCATTCCTACGGTCCTTCGTCGTCTCAGGCGTCGCATGGTGGCCACAACCCAACCGACTATCGCCGCGTACACCCGGTACGTACAGCGTAACCCGGAAGAGCAGCGCTTACTCATCGCCAGTTTCCTCATCAAGGTGACGCAGTTTTTCCGCGACCCTGAATTTTTCGACTTTCTCAAGACGCACGTTGTTCCGGACATCATCAACGGAGCGCGTGACCAGAACAATCACATTCGAATCTGGTCGGCCGGGTGCGCGACGGGTGAAGAGGCGTACTCGCTGGCCATCCTGTTGTCGGAGGTACTGGGGGACGAGCGTGATCTCTTCCATGTTCGCATCTTCGCCACGGACCTGGATGGGGAGGCAGTCGAATTTGCTCGCCGAGGTGTGTATGCTGCATCCGCAGTGGAGCTTCTCGACCCACAGCTGCTCGATCGGTACTTTAACCTCGAAGGCAATAGTTATCGGGTGAAGAAGTCGATTCGCAACCTTACGGTTTTTGGACAACAGAATCTTGGCGCACGCGCGCCGTTCCCACGCATCGATTTGTTGGTTTGCCGGAACGTCCTGATCTATTTCACGATCGAGCTCCAACGTCGATTGCTCCAGCTCTTTGCTTTCTCCTTACGCGATGGAGGCTACCTTGCTTTGGGCAAAGCCGAGACCACCACACCTCTAGACGATTTCTTCAAACCAGAGAATTCGCTCTTGAAAGTGTATCGACGTCGCGGTGATCGACTCGTATTGCCTGTCATTCGAACGTCCGATATGGTAGCCGGTACTCCTTCACCTGGACCGGCCGAGCCTCGTCCGCTTGCGCCCAGCGAACACGACAGACGAGGAGGCGCCACCCCGGGCGACGTTTCCTCGCATATCTCGGGTGACGCGGTTCTCATGAAACTATCGGTGGGGGTCGTGGTGGTTGACCGCCGGTACGACGTGCAACTGCTCAATGGCAAAGCAAGAGAGTTTCTGGGGATTCACAGTCCCGCCATCGGGGATGATCT
>DAINCT010000530.1:0-191 GCA_036732245.1 Chloroflexota bacterium
AGTTGAGGCGCACCGTCGCCGACGTGGTGTGCTGATCGAGGTGCGCGAAAGTGTAATGCGTACCTGTAAGGTCAGTGAATCTGCCGAACCACTGGTTGTCGGTGATGGCGTGCGACCAACTGACCGAGAACGCCGAGCTGAATCGCCCGAGTAGCTTGTAGTCGAGTTCTGGGGTCACATTGAACGAGGAA
>DAINCT010000530.1:201-2356 GCA_036732245.1 Chloroflexota bacterium
CACCAGCGCCAGGCGATCGTTGCCCACAACGAAAAGCCACGGTTGGATGTAGTGGTCCTGACGCACCGCCGGCCCGCCACGTGCGGCTCGATCGTTGTAGGTGGTGCCGAGCTGTCCCAGCGTCCCGCCCATGTGGAACGACGAGTTGTTCTTGAAGGTGATGTGGGTGTTGGTGTTGTACGCCGCCTCCAACGGCAGGCCGTCCGCCGTCCAGTACTGCCACCAGTTGTTGTTCCACTGGAACCGGTTGTAAAACAGTCGCTGCTTCCGGTCGAAGTATCCCACCCACGTGTTCCATGACACCTGGTCCGCGCGCCGAAGGAAGCCGAGGTCGTTGATCTCGAATCCCGGGGAGCGGCGCTGGTACGCGGACTCGAACAAGAGGTGCTCGCCGCCGATCTTGTCGAACTTGAATTCCTCGGCGTCGCCACTCAGCACGGTGCGACTGGAGTCGAGTGGAAGATTGGCGTCGGGCCGCTGGTACTCGTGCACGCCGTTTGTCTGAGTGCTGAGCATGACCGCCGGGGTCCCGTGCACGCGACTCTGGTCGAATGATCCGGACACCTCGTAGGTGTTCTTCAGAAAGCGATGCCTGAAGTCCAGCGCGGCCGCATAGGCATCTGCCGCGAGGTAGGGAGACGACCATTGATCCATTTTTCGGTTCACGGCGGTGACCATCGCGCCGATGGCGCTGTTACCCTTCCGAAAATCCTGGGTCGCCCGCATGACGGCGAAGTTTGTGAACGGATCGAACGTCGTATCGCCAGGACTTGCCGCTCGCTGCGTCGCCGCATCAAGCACGCCGACGGTCAGCCCGCCCGGGAATCGACCAAGGAGCTTTCCCGCGCCGATGATCGTCGTCGGCTGGAGAGGCACTGTGTCGCCATAGATGCCCGCCAGCTCCGGCGTTCGTCCGATGCGGCGACTATAGTAGAGGGTTTCTCCGTTGCAGTTGACGGCGCTGCAGTTCACGTCGAAGCGGAACAACCCGCGCCCTGCCACGAAAAATGGGCGTCGCTCGTCGAAGAAGGATTCGTATGCCGAGAGATTCAACACCGCCGGATCGGATTCGACCTGACCGAAATCCGGATTGATCGTTGCGTCGAGCGTCAGGTTGGGAGCCAGGCGGTATTTCAGGTCGCCCCCGACCGTCACATTCGATTTCTGCGCGAAGGTATTGTTGACGATACGCGACGCGTTCTTGGTGACGACGTAGGGGACGGCCTCGAGCTTACGCGGCGCTTCGAGATCGTCGAGACCTTGGAGCGCGCCGAACTGCGATACGAATCCAGGCTTCGACTGCCTGAGCAGCGGCCAGATCTCGCGCTCGGAATACCTATAGATGTCGCGATCAATGGATATGCCGAAGGTGTGCGTTCGCTCCCTGCTGTAGCGCATCTGCGAGAGCGGAATGCGAAACTCGGCCGTCCAGCCGAGGGAGTCGATGCGGGTCGCGACGTCCCACACGGCGTCCCACGCCTGGTCCTCGTTGCCATCGTCGTAAACGGCCTGATCGACCTTCACACCGGCTGCGTTCACTCCGAATTCGTAGCCGGTTCGCCGGTCGTGGTAGGAGTCGACGAACAGCCAGATCATGTCTGACGAAGTGAAGGTGTCGCGCCGCTCGAGCAGCTTGATGATGCTGTCGGGGTGGGGATCGAAAGCTCGGACGAACACATACAGGTTCGAAGCGTCGTAGGCGATCTTCGCTTCGGTCTTGAAGCGCGGAGCTTTGTCCTCGGTTGGGCGCCACTCCTTGAAGGCGGTGATTGCGGGAGCAACGCGCCAGACCTGATCGTCATCCTTGCCGTCGATCGTGGGCGGAGCGTCCGCACGGACTGCGGTCGCGCTGGTATCCGTCGGCGCGGCGACACGAGCGGTCGTGGAATGCCCATCGACTTGGGCAGCAGCCTGCTGGGGAACCTGCAGACTCAGAGCGAGTGAAAGGAGCGCGGAAAAACCAATCATTGAGGGATCCAGTCTGGGCGGAAGGCCGGTGGCTAGTTCTTACAGTGATTGGATACCCTATCGAAAGAATTGGTTGGAAGTTTCAGCACTGGAAGACAAACTGATGACTACCGGCGGGGGAACTTCGACTGCAACTGAAGACCACCGGCCGTCCGGTGCTAGCCGCGTATAGCAAGGAGCCCTATGT